>JAYTGR010000682.1:0-4025 GCA_043733205.1 Chthonomonadaceae bacterium | reverse complement strand
CCGGCCTCGTCGCGATGGCATCGATCGCCCTCGCCCTGATCGCCAAATCCGTCAACTATCTGCCGTTCTGACCTAACCCGCGTCTCTTCCCCAGAACGGGAAGGGTCGCCCAGGAGAAAAGTGGACGCTTCGCGCTTGACGGGGTTGCCTAACCCCCGTCCCCTTCCCGAAACGGGAAGGGGTGCCCGAACACGCACTTTCCTCGCTGTACTTGACACTATTGAGAAAGCAGGCGCAGACACAAAGAGGTCGTGAACGGACTGGGCACCCCTTCCCTGTGAGCGCAGCGAACACATCAGGGAAGGGGAGGGGGTTAGGAGCGTGAGCAGAGCGAACGCATCGGGGAATGGACTTGGGGGTTTAGGTTCGAGATCATGCAAGTTGACGCGATTCTGAATACAGTGCGTGGCGTTTGTATCGCCTTATGTCTGCTGACGTTTGCCGCAGGTGCTGCAGCCGGTATTCGGACGCAGGACGTCAGTCGCAGCGGCAAACGTCTGGCGATGTTGGTGGCTGTGATAGCGCTCTTGCTTATTGTAGGGACGCTGCCAGCTGCAGCGCGCATCGGTTCCGTCATTACTCTGCTGGCGACCTACCTGACGTGCGCTGTGGCAGCAGCCTTGCTTGGGGGCTTCGGCATGGGCCGCAAGCGCAGCAAGGGTCTGATGAGCGGCGTCGCGCTCTATTTCGTGGTCACGATGGGAGTGACCGCACTGGCCCTGGCCAGTGTGTTCGCCCAGCTGAACCCGATCGTCGCGATCTACAAAGAGTATGGGTCGTCGAAAAAGTACGATCCCAAAGCGGACAAGAGCTGCACGGAGAATATGCAGAGTCTCTATCACGCTTTCGAGAAGTATGTGGAGTACAACGACAGCCTGCCGCCGGCGGAGACCTGGCAGGATCAGGACGACTTCAAGGCCGCCATTCAGAAAGACGAGTGGCTGCACTGCCCGACGGTCTCGAACCGGCACGACAATAAGTTTGGCTATGCCTACAATGCCGCTCTCTCAGGGCGCAAACTCAATGGCAAAAAGCTGGCCGATATGCCGGATGCGGCCAAAACGCCGCTGCTCTACGACTCGACGGACCTGGCGAAGAATGCGCACGACAGCCTGACCAGTCTGCCGAAGCCGGGCCGGCACGGCGGCAAAAACAGTATTCTGTTCTGTGACGGACATATCGAGAGCGTGGCTCCGAAGTAACGATGTGACTCTGTATTGTCTGCGGCAGCGCGTTTGTGAAAGAGGGCGGACGTATTCCGCGCTCACGCGGGAGAATGGTTACCTTTTATGGCAGTGCAGGCAGCAACAATGGAAAAACGCAGGGAGACGGCGGACGATGCGGAGAGCCTGGACAGCCTTCCGACAGCAACAGTGGTGGGATGGCAGGGGATTCGGTTCCAGCTGCCGCCGGAGTGGAACGTCAGCGCGTTTTCCATGGACCGGGACAACGGCTCGCTGCGCGTGGATGCGCCGGGCAGCAGCAATCTGACGGTGCAGATACGCTGGATGAACGCGGCCAAGCCGCAGCGCGAGGGACCGCCTACGGCCTACTACTTTATTGCGCCGATGCTGCGCAAGTGGTTTCGGCGGCCCGACCCGCCTGTGCCGAAAACCGACCTGAAAGCCAATATCGAACGCGTGCTGAAAGAGACGGCCAAGCAGGCGAAAAAGACGAAAGCCGTGTTTGAAAGCAATATCCGCCCGGAAAAGAGCGAAGGGGCGAACGACGAGCGCACCGCGATCAGCTTCTCCTGGACGGGCGCGGGGCGCGGGCAGGGCAAGATCTGGCAGTGCAGCGCCTGCAGCAGGATCGTGATCGCGCAGGTCGTCGGGATGGCGAAAGATCAGGCGGCGATCAGCGCCGTGGCGTCCCAGCTCTTTGCAACCCTGGAGGATCATCCGACCGACGGTTACGATCTGTGGGCGCTGTACGATCTGCAGATCGGTATCCCCGAGGATTTCCGACTGGAAGAGCAGAAGCTGCTGTCCGGCTATCTGCATCTGAGCTTCGCGCGCGGAGGCGAGAAGATCATCGTGGACCGGTGGGGCCTCGCGAACGTGACGCGCAAAAAATTCGGACTGGCCGACTGGTTCGCCAACAACGCGTTCGTTGGGCTGAAACGGCTGAAGAAAGACGAAGAGACGCTCTACGATCATGAGGCTATCCACTATGTCGGCAGCCTCAGCCTTTTCGACCGTATCCGCCTGCTGAAAGACGCCAAGACGTCGCTGCGCCGTTTCCCGACCCGCTACGAGGGTGGCCTGTGGGAATGCACCGATTCGAACAAGCTCTTCGCCGTGCAGGTGCTGCACAGTAAGAAGACGGAAGGGCTTTGGGACGAGGTTACCGACCGATGCGTTTGCCACTGAAAATGCGCCTCTATTATGGCATCGGGCGCTATCTGCCGTTTCTGAAGATCCGTCCGCCGGATGTCGACCGCCAGGCGACGCTGACCCTGCGGCCCGGCCGGAACGCGCTGCTGACCTGGGAGAAGCGCGATACGGGCAGCACGCTGCTGACGGTGCCGCAGAACCAGAAAGCGGGCCGGATCACGAAGGCTATGGCGAAATGGATGCGCGCTCCCACCGAACGCCAGGTCGAACTGGACGAGGTGGGCGGCTATGTCTGGGAACTGTGCGACGGCAGTCATACCGTCGAGACGATCGTTCAGAAAACGGGCCGAGAGTATAAGATGAACCGCCGTGAAGCGGAAGTCTCCGTAACGATGTTTCTGCAGATGCTGCACGAGCGTAATTTCATCGGCTTCTATAAAAAAGTCAAGAAGAGCTGAGGGAGAAGGACTCCATATGAGCGATCAATCTATCGACCAGCCCCAGCAGGCACCCATTAAAGTGCAGAAGCAGGTCTCTCTGGGCTTTGCGAAAGCCTGGGAGATCACGATCAAGAGCATCAAGATCCGTCTGACCCGTTCGCTTATCACAGCGTCTGGGATCGCGCTCGGGATCGCTTTCTACAGTTCGGTGCGCGCCGCCGGCCTGTTCCCGTCGGAGGGGGTCGGCGCGGAGGCCATTGCGGCGGCCCACCGGCAGCAGTGGCTGGCAGTCATGGCGCTCGTGGTCTGCTTTGTCGGGATCATGAACTCGATGCTGATGTCAGTGACGGAGCGGTTCAAAGAGATCGGTACGATGAAGTGTCTGGGTGCGCTGAACCGTGACATCGTGATGCTCTTCTTCCTGGAAGCCATGCTGATGGGGCTGACGGCCTCGTTCGTCGGCTGGTTCGTCGGCTGGTTCATCGTGGTGGTGATTCACCTTTTTACCGGGGGCTTCCAGCCCGGGTTCCTTGTCGGCACGATCGGTCAGATGACGCTCTCTACGAGTATCGGGGTGGCGATCACACTGGTCGCCGGCATTCCGCCCGCCGTCAACGCCGCGAAGATGCCGCCGGCCATCGCGCTCCGCTCGTCCATCTAAGTCATAAGAAAGGGCTGCCAATTCATGGGCGCTAATGAGTATGTGGTTCGCACGAAAAACCTGATCAAAGAGTTTACGATGGGCGAAGAGACCCTCCGCGCGCTGAACGGGGTGGATCTGGACATCCGGCGGGGCGAGTATATCTCGATCATGGGGCCGTCCGGTTCCGGCAAGTCCACACTGTTCAACGCTATCGGGGGCCTGGACAAGCCGACGTCGGGCTCGGTCTTCATCAACGATGTCGATATGGCGCAGCTGGATGCGTCCGAGCTGGCCTATCTGCGCTGCCATACCATCGGCTATATCTTCCAGTCTTATAACCTGATCCCGGTTATGACCGCGCTGGAGAACGTGGTGCTGCCGACGATCTTCGCCGGCATGCCTACCGACGATGGCATCGAGCGCGGCATGGAGATGCTCAACAAGGTTGGCCTGGGGCATCGCCTGCACCACCGTCCCACGGAGCTCTCCGGCGGACAGCAGCAGCGTGTCGCCATCGCCCGCTCTCTGGCGAACCGGCCCTCCATCGTCCTTGCCGACGAACCGACGGGCAACCTCGACCTGAAGACGGGAACCGAGATCATCGAA
>JAYTGR010000681.1:0-1292 GCA_043733205.1 Chthonomonadaceae bacterium | reverse complement strand
TCTATATCACGACGATGCTCGGGCTGACATATGTCATCGACGCCCGCGCGAAAACGCTGGATGCCAAAGCGCTCCTATCGGTCAACGATCTGGGGCCGGCGGGCACAACCTGGAGCCTCAACTCCATCAGTTACGCCAATGGCAGACTGTTTCATCGCAGCATCAAGGAAGTCGTCTGCATCGGCAGGAAATAGAGCACGTACAGAAACTGCACGGAGAGAGGAGATAATCGCTTGGAAGATGTCGGAGCGCGCTGGAAACTGAACGGGCGCAAGGCGCTGGTAACGGGCGGTTCCAAAGGGATCGGGCTCGCCACGGTGCGGGAACTGCTCCATTTCGGGGCGGAAGTGCTTTCGGTGGCGCGCAACGCTGCCGACCTGGAAGCGAGCGCGGAGGAGTTCCGCACTGCCGGGCTGCCGATCCGCACCCTCGCTGCCGATGTCGCAGCCGAGGCAGGACAGACGGCCATGCTCGATGCTATTGAACAGGGAATGGGCGGTCTCGATCTGCTGGTCAGCAACGTGGGAACGAACATTCGGAAGCAGGCGCTTGAGTATACCGAGGCGGAGATCGCTCATATCTTTCAGACCAATCTCTTCTCTGCTTTCTCGCTCGTTCGCGCCTGCCACCGGCACCTGAAGCAGAGCGGGCAGGGACGGGCAGTCTTCATCGGCTCCATTGCGGGCGAACGCGCAATCCCGACCGGTATTCCCTACGCTGCCACCAAAGCCGCGATGGCGCAGATCACCCGGGGGCTCGCGCTGGAATGGGCGGCAGACGGCATCCGCGTAAACACAGTCGCACCCGGTTTCATCGAGACGCCCCTTACCGAAGTGCTGATGAGCAATCCCGACTTTCTGAACAATCTCAAAGCGCGCGTTCCGCTGGCGCGGCCCGGACAGCCGGAAGAGATCGGCGCACTCGTCGCCTTTCTCTGCCTTCCCGCCTCTTCCTACATCACCGGCCAAACCCTGATCGCTGACGGCGGCCTAACCATTCGGTCGCTGTGAGGAACTCTGCTGTCAGGGCTTGTTTTTTTCCGGCGGGTAGTACGCTTCCTTCAGAAGTTTAAGATATTCCGCCAGAGGAAACAGCCCGACCTTAGCGCGGCGCCGATCCACATGCGTCTCGTCCTCAATGGGAAGGAGCGTCGGCTCTCGGTTTTTCCACTCGGCGAAGGACTTTGCCTGCGTTCCATAGACCTGCGGCCTGCCTTCGTTTACCAGCACACGATCCAATAGCAGAGCGTAGTCCTGACCCGGCAGTTTGCCGGATCGATAGGCGGTTCGAAT
>JAYTGR010000680.1:0-1292 GCA_043733205.1 Chthonomonadaceae bacterium | reverse complement strand
GCCGGACCTTTGTCCCCTGCACGATCCCGGTCTCTCGGAGCCGGAACCGCATCACTACACCCGCTGTCTTCTCTATGGAGAGAGCGCTGGAACAAACGCAGGTGCATAGTTCCCGACGAGGAACCGCCGCTTCGGCTGATTGACAGCCGAACACCGCGTCGGGTACGCTAGCATGGTTTCTTGCGATAGACAAGCGCATCCCATTTTTTTCGCAAACAGCAATGAAGAGAGGCGCAACTGCATGGAGTATCTGACAAACCACGATCTGTTTTGGGTCAATCAGATCGTTACGGGCACCGTGAATACGTTCAACTACTTCGCACTCGAAGCCGCGAGCGCAGGGCAGTACGCCTATGGCGACAGCAGCGACGTCCCGGCTCAAGCTGCGACGCTGCTGGAACGGATGCTGGACAGAGCGCCTTTCCAGACCGGCAATCGCCGCACCGCGTACATCGCCACCCTGACTTTCCTAAACGCCAACGGTTACGCGACGACTGTAGACGACGAGGAAGCGGTTCGCCTGATGGCATCGGTCGCGGCGCGAACAACGCAGCCGCTCGATCTGGTGAAAGCGCTGGCGGCGCCCGCGAAGGAGAGCCTGACGGCAATTCCGATGCGCCAGCTGATCACCCACGAATGCAATCATCATGCCCACGCCCTGACGCTGCTCGCCGAAGGCGACTGAAGCCGGGATGTCTCCGCGCTTCCCGCTTCCCCTCCCTGCTGTCCGAACGAAAGTTTAAAGTGAGGTGACAGACTGTGAACGCACCGACGCGCCGTGAAATCCTCCGAGGAGGCGCTCTCCTCGCGGGCTCCCTCCTTCTGCCGGAAGCGCTCCACGCTGCCGCGAAGCCGGCCTTTCATTTCGTCCATATCACCGATGCGCATATCCAGCCGGAACTGGGTGCGGCCGAAGGGGTGAAGCAGGCTTTCTCTGCCATAAGGGCTCTGCCGCAGAAACCCGCGTTCGCTCTTGTCGGCGGCGACCTCGTCATGGACGCCGCGCTGGTGCCGCACTCCCGCGCCGACATGGTATACGATCTCTGGCAGCAGCAAGCCGCCGACCTCCATCTCCCCCTGCACTATTCGATCGGCAATCACGATGTCTACGGGCTTAAAGTGGCAGGCAGACCCGCGACCGAAGACCCGGATTTCGGCAAAGCCCTCTGGAAAAAACGTCTCGCGCTGGACCGGTCGTACAGCACATTCGATCATCAAGGCTGGCGCTTCGTCTGCCTCGACTCGATGGGCATCACCCCCGAATACTCCTGGGAAGGCGTACTGGACGCCGC
>JAYTGR010000679.1:0-10683 GCA_043733205.1 Chthonomonadaceae bacterium | reverse complement strand
GACCCGGAGTTTAGGCTGGGATTGGCACTGCCGCTCCAGCTGCGCCCTGCCTTCGTCCAGAAGATAGAAGCCAATGTGCTGCGTCAGCGGGGTCGTGCTGGCCGCCGCCATCTCCAGAAGCTGTTCGGTCACTGCGTTCTCATCGGCCTTCGCGCCGCGTGCGATCTCCTCGATGGCGTGCCGATACCGATCGCGGCTGGCGAAATCCATCTGCGGATAGATGCCTGCCGGATCGGTTCGGAGGCGGGCTTCGACCAGACTCAGCGCTTCGAAGATGTCGCGCCAGTCCATCTGCGAGAAGCGGCGCAGACTGGTGATCGCATTGGCGAGCGCGACCTGCTCGGCAGTCTGATCGATATGCTCCTGCTGAATAGCCGGCCCAATCGGCCCCTTCAAGGACTGTTCGAGCCACTCCCGCAATGCCGCCAGCGCGCTCTCTTCATCGTACAGATAGCCGACGAGCTGGTCGAGGAAGTGTGTGGTTGGGGCAGGCTGCTCGCGGGCGAGTTCAACGACGAACGGCTGCAGCCGTTCCGGCTCCTGGCGGGCTGCCGTGAGCAGGCGGTTGGCCCAGAAGTCGGCCTGTTCGCGTTCACGTTCGCGCCGCTCCACCTGGATGGCGAGACGGCGGATACATTCGATCATACGCAGGCGCAGCAGCAATGGCAGGGACCAGATTTCGCCCATCGTCAGCGGAGCGTGCGTCTGGTAAGACTGGAAAAAATCGAGGATGCGCTGCTGGTCGAGGAGGGTATCGGTGGCACCGATCAGTTCCGTGGCAAGCCCATAGACACGCGGCAGCCCGGCCTGCGGCCCCTCGACCAGAATAGGCAGTTCGGAAGCATAGTGGCGGGGCAGGTTGCGCCGAAAGTCGTCGATATGGCCCTGCAGGAGATAGACATTGTCCAGAAGCCAGTCCGCTGCCATAGAGACAGGCTGACCGGCTCGCGAAGTATCTGCCAGCATCGTCTGGACATACTTGAGCGCGTTTTCGCTGTTCAGCAGCCGGCCCATCAGGGGATCGGAACGTCCGATCCGCGCGCCTGCAGGCCGCACAGCCGCTGCGAACCCGGTCTGCTTCTGGCTGTTGGCGGGAACCAGCGGACGGTACCGCATCGCTTCTTCGGCTTCGGATGCGAACTTGTGCGCGGGATGGAAAGCGAAGGTTATCGGAGGGCTGTCGGAGTTTTGACGCAAAATATCGAGAACGCCGCCCATATCGCTCGCTGGCGCCTGAACGATGACGAGCGTCTCGTTGCGCACGACCCACATTCGATACTGGGCGATAAGACTGCGCTGCTGTCCGGAAGGGATTCCCTGCGGATTTTGCAGCGAGATCCTGTCGTTTGCGTCACGATGAATCGCCGCCGCGCTTCGGAATTTCCCTCGATGCAGATCTGTCAGTACCGCGTCGGCAATGGTCTTGTCCTGATAGAATCCCAATACAATTCCGCGTTCCGTCATAGCCTGCAGTCTTTCTGGAGAGTTCGTTATTCGAGGGAATGACGAACGAGCAAGGCATTTTGTTCTTCTATTTCATCGATAGAAACGATCTTCCGCCTCGCAACAGACGCTGGACATTCTTGACAACTCACCGAAAAACCGATACAATGAAGCCGTATGCGCGCCTGTAGCTCAGTGGATAGAGCATCAGTCTTCGGAACTGAGGGTCGGGGGTCCGAATCCCTCCGGGCGCATATCCGTCCTCAGCGGACGGTGCAAGCACCATACTCCAGCCAGCTGCAGACCAACATACAGTGACTACTTGTACCCCTCGCCTCCTCCCTGTTTCTCCGCTCCCAGTATAGACCGAGAAGCGGAAAATAGCTAGAGGAGGAACATTTTGGTGGGCCGGTGCATCTGAATAGTGTCCTGCCGCTCTCGAAATCTGCGTCGAACCGTCACCCGTTACGAAGCGAATTTGCGAGTTCACACCGAGCTGCGCAAGCCTAAAATAGATTGGGACGAGATCAGTGGTTGGTGAAGGCGCTGAGGGACTAGAGTAGACATGGTTGAGCATGGTGACGGTATGGAGTTGGAACAAGGGGAGCCGCATCCTACTCCGGCTCCTGCGCATGGCTGGGAGCCGGAGTAGGATAGCAGATGTTCAGCGCGGTGAGCGAAAGCGGCGGCGCAGAGCAAATACACTGCCTGCGAGGCCCATGCCTGCCAGACAGGCGAAACTTCCCGGTTCCGGGGTGGTAAAGCTCTTACTGGTAAAGCGCACGTCCAGACCGCCGGGTCCACCCTGGTTCTGCCACTGAAAATCGAGCGTGTTGGAACCAACGACATAGGAGCTGGCAGGGAGCGTGAATGCAGTGAAAGTGCCAAAACCCGGGCTTGTTAGCCCTGTCGATACGCCGTTGATCAGAATGTTAAGGCCCAGATTGTCCGTAGACCATCCTCCCGCAATGTTGACGGAGTTCAGGTTCACGTTGGCGGGAAGCGTAAATAAAGTTCGGTAGGTAACGGAGTAGGAGCCGCTATGACCGCTGCCATCTCCGCCGTCCGGCGCGAGATAGTTTGCGTCGGCGCTCTGAGCCCAGCTGCCATTGGGAGACTGAAGTACAAAGGCGGTCGAGCTTCCGCTGCCGAA
Source organism: Chthonomonadaceae bacterium (assembly GCA_043733205.1). Lineage (GTDB taxonomy): Bacteria > Armatimonadota > Chthonomonadetes > Chthonomonadales > Chthonomonadaceae > JANXLO01. Next base: position 8,087 of record JAYTGR010000679.1, on the reverse strand, counting down.
GTTGTTGGCGATCATCGTGTAATGAAGGTCCGCCGTTGTAGTATTTGCCGGCGTGACTTTGGCTCCGACAGCGCCAACGCCTGTGTTAAACAGGTTATCGATCGTCTGAGCCTCAGTACGGGAGACCCCCCCGACCACCAAGAGGCCAATCCCGATTACAGAGAAAAAAAATGCGCGCATCATGAATACTCCTTCATATAGCTTTTGGATCAAGCTAAACCACAGTTTGGTCTCGTGGTGGGTTTACAGTAGATAATCTAGAACGCGCCCCGTTTTAACTAGACGCAGGTTATGGCCAGCGAGCCTGCATTAATTATACTCAACAGATTTAACTTCTGTCAACGACGAAATGCCAGGGCTGGCGCATCTGAATTCGATTCAGTGAGTATCAACAAGTGATATTGGTCGCGAAATGGTCCGTGCTGATCTGTTGAGGAGCGTCCCGGTAGGCCACTGATTTGCACCGAAATACCGGACGAAGAGAAATCATAATGCACGAAACCGAAACACACAGCCACGAAGAGCCAGCCGCATCCGCCACGTCCGCTCCTGAAGACGCGGACAGCCTGGTCCGGTTTGGGGTCTCGATGCCCGCCGCCCTGGTGCGCGACCTCGATGTCTGGCGGAAGTCCCTGGGTTATACCAGCCGCTCTGAAGCCGTCCGTGACCTCGTCCGCGATGCGCTCGTAGAGGCGCAGTGGCAGCAGGATGCGGATCCCGACGGCGAGATGGTCGGCGTCGTCACGCTGGTCTATCAGCACAGCACCCGGCAGCTCAGCGACCATCTCATCGAAATCCAGCATCACGATCATAAGACTGCCCAGACCGCACTGCACATCCATCTCTCGGCGGAGAACTGCCTGGAGGTGATCGTGCTGCGCGGCCGCCGCGCCGATGTCATCCACATGGCCGACCACCTCACCAGCGCCCGCGGAGTCCTGCACGGCAAATTCGTCCCCACCTCCTCCGGCGAAGACCTCACCTGAAAGCGGAGGTTTTAGGACCGAGTTTTCAGCAGGCCCTGAGCTTTCATCCACTCTGCGGCGCGTTCGGGCCAGTGGGAGACCATGTTGGAGGTCGGACGCAGGCCGTAACCGTGCCCGCCAGTCGGATAGACATGCAGCTCCGCCGGTACTTTGGCGTCTTGCAGCGCCCTGGCGTAGGTGAAGGCGTTCTCGACATGGACAGGGTCGTCCTGGGTCATGGCGATGAAGGCAGGTGGGGTACTGGAGGTCACTTTGATCTCCGGGGCGAGTTTTGACTTGTCGGTGCTGTCGGTCAGATAGGCAGGATAGATCAGGATGGTAAAGTCCGGGCGGCAGCTCTCCTTATCGGCGGCATCGATCTCGGGATAGGTGCGCGTCTCGTAGTTCGTCGAGGCCGCTGCCGCCAGATGCCCTCCGGCGGAGAAACCGAGAATGCCCACACGTTTTGTATCTACACCCCACTCTTTGGCCCGGGAGCGAATCACGCTCAGTGCGCGCTGAGCGTCCTGCAGCGCCGCCGTGTGTTTCTCCAGTCCTGCACGCGAGGGGACGCGATATTTCAGCAGGATGGCGGTGACCCCCACGGAGTTGAGCCACTGGCAGATCTCGGTGCCCTCCAGGTTCAGAGCGAGGATCGAGTAGCCGCCTCCCGGACAGACGAGGACGGCCGCGCCAGTATCTTTGTCCTTCGGCGGATGGTAGACCGTGAGCGTGGGATGAGAGACATTGCCCTGCCGAATGACATACTGCTCCGGCCTGGGGCCGTCCTGGCCCGGTTTGGTCGTGTCCGTCTCTGGCCCGATGTCGCCTTTCTCCCCTGGAACCTTATCGGGCCAGACGGGAAGGGGATCCGCCTGCAGTGCGGCCTGCCGCACCGTGCTGCCGATCTCGTGCGCTTTGACCTGACAGGGCAGAAGCAGACCCGACAGCAGGCAGAGGGTGAGAGGCAGGACGATTCCGATGTGGTCTTTGCGGCGAAGAGAAGTGAGGCTCATGGATCTACTCCTGGTGTCGAAGGCGGAGCGGGCAGCGCTGCCCGCTCCGCACGTTGAAGGGTGTGTCTGAGGCGGCCAGAACCCTTTTGTTGTAATGTCCTAATGGCCATCTACACACGAGGTCGGCGTGCATGACGCGATACAGCATACTATTGGCAATTCCATCGTCTTTTCCCTGCGTTTAAAACCGGAGGCCGGTTTTTTCTGCGTTCCTCTTGAAATTTCTCCCTCGAATGAAGTACAATCTCATCGGCTTTAGCACTCAACCTGTGCGAGTGCTAAATGTGTTCTGCGCTCCCGCACCCCTCGGAGCGGAAAGCAGTACGACACGCTTTTTCTGAACCTGGTTCGACCGCGCCCGCTGTGGCGAGCGGTTCGACATCGCAAAATCGCATTGAGGAGGTTGTGCAATGGCAACGTTGAAACCGCTGAATGATCGTATCGTCGTCAAAGCGGTGACCCCGCTGGAAAAGACCGCTGGCGGTATTTTCCTGCCCGATTCCGCGCAGGAAAAGCCCCAGGAGGCCGAAGTCGTGGCGGTCGGCCCCGGCAAACTGCTGGAGAACGGCAAACTGGTCCCCGTGGAAGTGAAACCGGGCGACATCATCATCTACGCGAAGTACGGCGGCACCGAGATCAAACTCGGCTCGGCCGAATATACCATTCTGCGTCAAGAAGACGTTCTGGCGATCAAGGAGTAGGGACCAATGGCAGCGAAAGAGATGCTGTTCGATGAGGAAGCGCGTCGCGCGCTGGAGCGTGGTGTCAACCAACTGGCCGACGCCGTCAAAGTGACCCTTGGGCCGCGCGGCCGCAACGTAGTTCTGGAAAAGAAGTACGGCAGCCCCAGTATTATCAACGACGGTGTGACCATCGCCAAAGAGATCGAGATCGAAGATCCCTTCGAGAACATGGGCGCGCAGCTGGTGCGTGAAGTCGCGAGCAAGACCAACGACATCGCGGGCGACGGCACCACCACCGCGACCGTTCTGGCGCAGGCCATGGTCAAAGAGGGCCTGAAGGCCGTCGCCGCTGGCGCGAAGCCGATGATGGTCCGCAAAGGAATCGACCGGGCCGTGGCTGCGGTCGTCGAGCAGATCAAAGCCAACGCCATCAAGGTGGAAGGCAAAGCTGCGATTACCCAGGTTGCGACCATCTCCGCCAACGATGCCACCATCGGTGAACTGCTGGCCGAAGCGATGGAACGCGTTACAGCGGACGGCGTCATCACGGTCGAAGAGAGCAAGGGCATCAGTACGCAGCTGGAAATCGTGGACGGAATGCAGTTCGACAAGGGCTATATCTCACCCTACTTCGTCACCGACCCCGACCGTATGGAAGCCATCCTCGAAGATCCGTTGATTCTCCTCTACGAGAAGAAACTGAGCGCGGTCGCCGACATGATCCCACTGCTCGAAAAGGTCTCCAAGACTGGACGCCCGATCCTGTTCGTGGCCGAAGATGTCGAGGGCGAGGCGCTCGCAATGCTGGTCGTAAACCGCATTCGTGGCAATATTTCCAGCGTCGCGGTGAAGGCTCCGGGCTTCGGAGATCGTCGCAAAGCCATGCTGGAAGACATCGCCGTCCTGACCGGCGGACAGTTCGTGACGGAAGACCTGGGCCTCAAACTGGAGAACCTGGGCCTCGAAGCGCTGGGCACCGCCAAGCGCGTCATCATCACGAAGGATGAGACGACCATCGTCGATGGCGCAGGCGATCCTGTTGCCATTGCCGGACGTGTCGCGACCATCAAAAAGCAGATCGAAGAGAGCGAAAGCGACTACGACAAAGAGAAACTGCAGGAGCGCCTGGCGAAACTGTCCGGCGGCGTTGCGGTTGTCCAGGTCGGCGCTGCGACCGAGACGGAACTGAAAGAGAAGAAAGCCCGCATCGAAGACGCCATGCACGCTACGCGCGCTGCCGTCGAAGAGGGCATCGTGCCGGGCGGCGGCGTTGCGCTGCTGAACGCGCTCTCCGCTCTGGACGGCATGACCGGCCATGATGACGAGGTGATCGGCCTCAACATCGTGCGCCGCGCTCTGGAAGAGCCGATTCGTCAGATCGCTGCGAATGCGGGCGCAGAAGGCAGCGTCGTCGTGAACGGTGTCAAGAATCTGCCCAAGGGCCACGGCTACAATGCGGCTACCGGCGTATACGAAGACCTGGTCGCGGCGGGTGTCGTGGATCCGGCCAAGGTCGTGCGAACGGCCCTGCAGAATGCAGCCTCCATCGCAGGCCTCATCCTGACGACCGAGTGCCTTATCTCCGAAAAACGCGGCGGAGAATCTTCCTCCGGCGGCGGACACTAGTCTGTCGAGCTGGCAGGAACGCTCCTGCCATGGACCTCATGAGTTAAGCTGAACTTTTCAGCGGTTCAGCCATAGAGACCTCCTGTTATCGATTGGGTTACCATAACCAATCGTTAGCGGGAGGTCTCTTTCTGTCTGATCCACCGTGTTACAGATTTATGCTGGCAGGGTAACCGTTACGGTGGTGCCGACGCCGACCTGACTGTCGATAGTCAGATCGCCGTGGTTTGCCTGGAGGATGCTCCGGCAGATGGAAAGGCCCAGTCCGGTGCCGCCCTCCGTCCGAGTGCGCGCGGAATCGACGCGGTAGAAGCGTTCGCCCAGATGCGGCAGATGTTCCGGCGCGATGCCGATGCCAGTATCGGCGACGGTGATGCAGACGTTTTGGCCGACCAGCATCGCAGTCACAACAATATGCCCCTCGACCGGAGTATAGCTGACCGCGTTGCCCAGCAGATTGGTGAAAAGGCGCAGCAGCTCCTGCTCATTTCCCCGCACAGTCAGGCTGGGAGGAATGTTCTGACGGATGACGGCGGCAGGGTGCGAACCGATCCGAGCCACTGCGCGCTGCAGGACTTCGCTGACCAGCAGTTCTATCGGATTGCTGCCGAGCTGTCCGTCGTCGGAGCGGGCCAGCAGGAGGAGATCCTGGACGAGGCGGGACATCGTGTCCGCCGCCTGATCTATCTCCTGCAGCGCTGGTTTAATTGCCTCATCGGTGCGGGGACTGCCTAGGAGCAGGCCGGAATTGCCCTTGACAATGGTCAGCGGCGTCTTCAGCTCGTGGGAGGCGTCCGCTGTGAAGCGACGCTGCTGCTCGATCAGCCGCTCCTGTTTCTGAAACGCGGCCTGCACGCGTCCGAGCAGGCTATTGAAGGTTTGTGCCAGTTCGGAAAACTCATCACTGCCGTTCGCCGGCAGTCGCTCCGAGAGTTCCTGGGCACTGATACGGCCTGCCGCCTGCGTCAGACGGCGTACACGCCGCAGCACCTGGTCGGTCAGAAAAGCGCCCACCAGCCCTGCCCCGATCAGGCCGAACGGCGCGAGCACCAGGAGCGCGCTGTTGAGACTGTCGATGGCGACATACATCTCCGTCAGAGGATAGGGGGCCTGTACGACTCCGTTTGGAGGGCCTTCCTGCGGAAGCGGCTTCGACAGAACGCGCATCGGCTCGCCATCTACCATCACGATACCCCGATGAATACGCCCCTGTACAGCCTCCTGAAATCCCTCTGGATCCAGTGGCTGCGTGTAGTTCGAGATCTCCGTCACATGGCCTTTCAGATCGAAATGGATGGGACGATAGGGGTTTTTGCTGTCCTGACGTGGCTGCGGGGGGGCTGAGCCGTCACGCTGACTGGGATCTGCGCCCGGCCGCGGATTCTGCGGATCGTCCTGCGGTATCCTGCTCTGCTGGTCCTCGAAAGGAGGAGGGGCGAGGAGAAGGCCTTCCGGGCCTGAGCCTCTGCGCGGGGGCGGCGAATCTGCCCGTCCGTGCGGCTGTGTGCGCACGTCCAGTTCTCGATCTACAGACGCCATCATACTGCGGAGCACGATCGTGCGCGTTACCAGTCCCAGGATACTGAGTAGGAGGGCAAGCGTGAGAACGTTCCAGAAAATCAACCGGGTCCGGAGTGAGTCCCATCGGAACAGTCCGCGCTGCCCGCTCACATCCCGCGATAGAACACCTCTCAAGGTCGTTCCTCTCCTTCCGACAGGCGCAGCGTATAGCCGGTACCGCGCACTGTCTGGATCAGTTTGACCGCATGCCCTGCATCGATCTTCTTCCGCAGCATACCGATGTAGACATCCACGGTATTCGAGTACGACTCATCGTCCATCCAGATCCGTTCCAGAATCGCTTCCCGGGTCAATACCTGGCTTTCGTGCGCGGCGAGCGCTTCCAGCAGCTCATACTCCCGATGGCTCAATCCGACATCGATGCCAGCGCGTGTCACGCGGCGCTGTGCGGTGTCGATTTCGAGATCCGCAATGCGGATGGTGCGGGTATGATGCACTTTATCACGGCGCAGCAGGGCGCGTATGCGGGCAAGAAGCTCCTTGAACTCGAAGGGTTTTGGCAGGTAGTCGTCGGCCCCGGTGTCCAGTCCCTGCACCCGATCATCCACTGAGTCACGGGCAGTCAGCATCAGTACAGGTGTTCGAATCCGCTGCGCTCTCAGTTCGGCGCAGATCTCGAATCCGTTCATTTTGGGCAGCATCACGTCCAGAATCAGCAGGCCATAGGTGTTCATGATCGCCATGTCCAGCCCCGCGTCGCCATCGGTCGCGATTTCGACCGTATAGCGCGCCTCCTCCAGACCGCGTCGTATCATGCTGGCAATCCCCGGCTCGTCTTCCACTAGCAGTATCTTCATGACACCAGTATCCTTCCCGAACATGAAAATTGGGTGAAATCCTTCGCGCGGCAGCGAAGGATTTGGGGTGCCCGTCAGGGCTTCCTTGTGAGTCCCTTCGCGCGGCAGCGAAGGATTTCATCTATTTTTCATGTTCCCAGCTTATTCTGACGCCACTCTGCTGCGTCATCGTGTGTGGTGCCCAGACTCGATAGGGCAAAGCAGAGAACAAATCCGAGGATGATACCGCACCGCAGAGAAGCGAAGCCGTGTTGGCAGCAGAAGGGCCCTTCTGCCCCGACCTCCTCTCCGTTTCGCGACAGTACAGTGGCAGTCACTGCTGCTGGAACGTCGTCCATTCGTCGAAAATAGGGATAGCACTATGAACAAAATCTCTCGCCGTATCACCGTACTGACCGGGGCCGCACTGCTGCTTCCGCTGAGTGTCCTGTTGAGCGGGGCACAGGGAGGTGGGAAGCTTCCGCCTCTGCATCAGACCACGACCGTTTTGGGACAGTCGCTGCCCGGGCTGACCGACGACCAGGTAACGGCTTTCAAAGCAGGACTGCGCTCTTTCAGCACCACGGAGGTCCGTGCGGATGGGCTCGGACCTGTCTTCAACGGAACCTCCTGTTCCGAATGCCACAAAGCGGGAGCCGTCGGTGGGGCCGGGCTCGATTTGACAACGGCGCGTGTCTCCCGAATCGGCGGCATCCGCAGCGGCATCTACAGCGATCTACCGGAACTCGGTGGCCCGGTGATGCAGGCGCGCTCGCTCCGCGAATTCGACACCACGTGTCCTGTGAACGGGGAAGTCGTCCCACGCGAGGCCGATTTCGTTTCCCATCGTATCGCTACCCCGCTGTTTGGCGCAGGGCTGATCGAGGCCATCCCCGCCGCGACGATTCTAGCGCGTTCCGGTCACACCGATCCTGACGGCGTGAATGGTGTCGCCAACATCGTCTTCAACCCGGAAACGGGTCAGAACGAGGTCGGAAGATTCGGATGGAAAGCGCAGCACTCATCGCTGCATCTGTTCGCAGGGGACGCATATCTCAACGAGATGGGGGTGACCAATAAGAGTTTCCCCAACGACAATCTGCCGCAGGGCAGGCCGATTCCCCCTGGCTGGGGGCCGGTCGGGTTCCCAGAGGATACGGATGGAGATGTGGAGACCTTCACAGCCTTCATGCAGTTCCTAGCGCCTCCGAATCGTCGTCTGCCGGTCACTCCTCTGGCTCAGTACGGCGGGCAGGTCTTCACCGGCATCCGATGCAGCGCCTGTCATGTGCCGAGTATGCAGACTGGAGCGAACGCTGTGGCAGCGCTCTCGGGGCAGTTGGTCCCTCTGTTCTCCGATCTGCTGCTGCATCGGATGGGGCGCAGCCTGGCGGATGGCATTCAGCAGGGGCAGGCGAAAGGAGATCAGTTCCGAACCGC
>JAYTGR010000678.1:0-4032 GCA_043733205.1 Chthonomonadaceae bacterium | reverse complement strand
GCACACGCCTCCGGCTGCCGTCCGTCCTGTCGGCGCGGCGCGAAGGATCGAACAAAGCCGCCCCCACTCCGCGCTCTGCCAGCCGGCGCAGATCGAGGCTCGTGATATCCGCGCAGAGGGCATGAACAGGACGGGAGCCGCCGAAAAGAGGCGCATTCGCACGCGCGCACAGGGCCGCCGCCGGATTGAGATCGACCGCCAGAACCGGCGCGCGGTAAGCGATCGCCCCGGCATCGCCCCCGATACCGCAGCAGGCATCCAGTGCCGGCACGTCCGCCGGAAAGCGCGCCGCCCGATAGTGCGCAATCGGGAAGGCAGTGGCCTGCTCCAGCCCCTCTGCGGTAAAAAACAGACTGTCCGCCTGCGGAAAACGCCCGCGCGCCCGGCGGCGAAGCTCCAGCAGCTCTACAGCCGCCGCCGCGCGCTCGGGCACAGTTCGGCGGCGCAGCTGGGTCAGACGAGTCAGGGGATCGGCAGGCAGCTGCACGGCGTCGGCAAGCAGGGCCACGCCCTCGGTCGTCATCAGCCAGGCCAGGATAGAAGGGGACATTCGATTCCTCAGAACAGATCCGCATCGGTGTCCTAAATAGTTACTCTTTCGAAGTGCAAAACCCTGCATTCTAAAAATAAATTTGACATATTTTCAAAAATTCACTACAATTCCAAAGGCTAGAGCAGCAGCCGTACCGGCAGAAATAACAGGAACTGTTTGGCCGGTGTGATGCGACAGAGACATAATGCGCAGTCTCTGTGTTAATGGGATAACAGCGGCTGCTCGATCTATCCGTTACAATAAGTACAGATGCTTACGCAGCCGTACTCAGGCGGGCGCCGGCAGGATCACCTACTCTTTTCCATCGAAGCAAGTGTACGAGGAGGAAAGCATGTCAGCACCGTTTATCGGCGAATTGCGAATGTTCGGTTTTCCGTTTCCGCCCAAAGGATGGGCGCTGGCGAATGGTCAAACCCTTCCGATCAGCCAGAACCAGGCGCTGTTTTCGCTGCTGGGAACCACCTATGGCGGCAACGGAACCACGACGTTTCTCCTTCCCAATCTCCAGGGATCGACGGCGCTGCACCAGGGCAATGGCTTCAATCGGGGGCAGGTCGGCGGGGAAGCGAACGTTACGCTCAGTCTGCCGCAGATTCCGGCGCACACCCACCCCTTTGCCGTGAGTTCCGCTCCGGCCACGACTACAGATCCTGCAGGGAAAGCGCCCGCGCAGGTGACTGGCGGCATCTACGGCCCCCCCGGCGCTGCCAGCTTCGATCCGGTCGCGAATACGGCCGCCGGCAGCGGCCAGGCTCATAACAATATGCCGCCCTATCTGGTAATCAACTGGTGTATCGCCCTGCAGGGGATATTCCCAAGCCGAAACTAAAGGAGGAAACGATGTCTCAACCATTTATCGGCGAGATCCGCATGGGGGGCTGGAACTTCGCTCCGCAGGGATGGGCGTTCTGCGACGGCACCCAGCTGCAAATCTCCCAAAACGGCACGCTCTATTCGCTGCTGGGCACCACCTACGGCGGCGATGGGCAGAACACTTTCAACCTTCCCGATCTGCGGGGACGCCTGCCTGTACACCAGAGCAGCGGCTTCGCAATCGGGTCGTACAGTGGGTCCGAAACGGTGACGCTCACCACGGCGCAGCTGCCGGCGCACAGCCACCCGATCGCCTGCAGCAGCGCCGATGGCAGCTCCGGCAATCCGTCCGGCCTGGCGCCGGCCAAGGCGCCGAAGGCCGCCCTGACCTACAACGCGGCAGGCAACCCAACGCCTATGGCGAACGTCATCGGCAGCAGCGGCAGCAGCCAGCCCCATGATAACTTGATGCCGTACCTCTGTGTCACCTTCGTCATCGCTCTCGCCGGCGTCTATCCGAGCCAGAGCTAATCCCGCCCGCATCGACTTTCTGGGAGAAAATCCATGTCATCACCGTTTTTGGGAGAGATACGTGTCGTCGGCTTCGCCTTCGCCCCGAAAGGCTGGGCCACCTGCGACGGGCAGCTGCTCGCGATCCGACAGAACACCGCTCTGTTTTCGCTGCTCGGCGTCAACTTCGGCGGCGACGGGGTACAGACCTTCGGTCTGCCGAATTTTCAGGGATCCGCACCGATGTTCTGGGGCCAGGGCACCGGACTCAGCAGCCACGCGATCGGCGAAAGCGGAGGAGAGCAGAGCGTGACCATTACGCAATCCGCCATGCCTGCCCATAGTCACAACCCCTTCTACGGGGACGAGGAGCCGGCCAGCGACATTGCGCCGGGCGGAGACCTGTACGCTGGCGCCGCCAGCAATACCTACGGAACCCCGGGGGGGGCGACGTTTAGCCCGCAGGCCGTGCAGACGGTCGGAAGCGGTCAGGCACACGACAATATGGCGCCGTATCAGACCCTGCTCTATGTTATCGCCCTCAGCGGCGTGTACCCGAGCAGAAACTAAACGAGACCTGCGTTACTATCCGTTCGTTACTATTCGTTATCGCGCCGTAACGGTCCTCGTCTGAGAACGGCGCCTTGTATCTGGAGGTACTCAATGCTGTATCGATTGAGCGCTCTGTGTCGCTGCCGTCCGGCTGCGGCGCTGAGTGCCGTATTGGCACTCTCTGTAAGCTCCGCTGTCAGGACGACAGCACAGCAGCCGGTCCGATCCGGCCCGGCTGAAAATCGTCCGCCCGCTGCGCATCTTCCGGCACCGAAAAGTGCGGCTTTCCCTCTGAATGCCGCGCAGCGACTGCGCGTTACCACCCAGTATGGGCGGATGCCGCTCCAGTTCGAGCAGAACCTTGGTCAGGCGCCTAAGTCGATTCGGTTCCTCTCTCTGCACGGGTCTTATGAGGTCGCCGTGACTCCCGATCGGCTGGTGCTCAATCTCAAGGGGCATGGCGTCGGCGGCGCAGACGGACTGGTCTCCATGCGGCTGCTGGGCGCGAACCCGGCGCCCGCTGTCACGGGGGAACAGGAGCTGCCCGGCAAAGTGAACTACTTCCTCGGCAATCGAGCGGAGAAGTGGCATACCGGAATCTCCACGTTCTCGCAGGTCCGCCTGAAAGAGGTCTATCCAGGGGTCGATCTGGTCTACTACGGCAGCCAGAAACAGCTGGAATACGACTTCGTCCTGAAACCGGGCGTCGATGCCGCGCAGGTGCGTCTGGGCTTTACGGGCGCTCGAAACCTGCATCTGCAGGCGAACGGCGATCTTCTGCTCCGCGCAAAAGCCGGCGAAATGCGCTGGAAACGGCCGGAGGTCTATCAGATGATCGGCGGCAAACGCCGCGTCGTCGCCGCGCACTATAAGATCCGTTCCGAGCGCAGAGGGGCGTCCCGCATCGGTTTCGAGGTGGCGCAGTACGATCGGAGCCGCCCCCTTATCATCGACCCTGCGCTCGTCGTGCGCTACTACGACACGCTCACCAGCACAGCAGGACAGATCAACACGACAGGCTCCAACTCGCTGGTGGCCGATGCCGCCGGGAACGTCTATGGGGCGGCGAGCGTCAGTTCCGCCTCCGCGACCTTTACTCAGGCGGCCAAGGTGGGCGGAGCCGCCACGACGACAAACCAGAACTTCAGCAAATTTCCCGGAAGCGCAAACGCCGCCAGCTATCTGCTTGTGATGAAACTAAACTCGACCGGGAGTATCGTCTACGAAGATATCATTGGCGGCAGCAGCCCGGACGGCACCAAGCCGTTCGTGGACGCCGCAAACGGCATCGCGATCGACGCCGCCGGCCAGGTCTATCTCGTCGGCTCCTGCCAGTCTCCCGACATGCCCATGGCCGGGAGCTCCTACCAAACCTTCATCGGCTTCAGCGGCAACACCAATGTCAGCGGCAGCAATCACAACCATCTGGTCAAGAACGCTTATATCGCCAAACTGAACGCGGCTGGCAGCGCCCTGCTCTACGGCTCTTACTTCGGCGGCCGATCGACGGAGCAGGGCGACAGCATCGCGGTCGATGCCAGTGGGAGTGTCATCTACATCGGCGGCTTCACCCCGACCTGCAACAACTTCCCTGCGACAGGCGG
>JAYTGR010000677.1:0-1295 GCA_043733205.1 Chthonomonadaceae bacterium | reverse complement strand
CTGCGGCCGTCACTCAATCGCAGCTCGATGCGGTTCAGAAGGCGACAAAGCCTTATAAAATGGTGCTCATCGTCAAAACGAAGAACAACCCGTTTTTCCTGCCGATGATCAAGGCGTTCGAAGACACCGCAAGAGAACTCGGAGTAGCGGCGGAAGTCCAGGCCGCCGCGCAGGAATCGAGTTATGAACAGCAGGTCGCCCTCGTACAGACGGAGGTCTCGAAGGGAGCGAACGCCATCCTGATCACGCCCGCCGACTCCAAGGCCCTGGTGCCCGCTCTCAAGAAGGCGGCGGATGCCGGGGTGCTGATCATCGATCTCGACAACCGACTGGATCCGCAGACCGTCAAAGCGCAGAACCTGACGCTTGGAGGCTATGTGGGCGCGGACAACGTCATGGGCGGCGAAAAGGCCGGACTGGCGCTGCTGGAAGCGCTGGGCGGCAAAGGCAAAGTCGCGATCCTGGAAGGCATTCGGGGCGTGGATAACGCCGAAGCCCGCAAGAAAGGGTTTGAACTCGCCGTGGGCCAGCGACTCAAGATCGTGGCTTCCGAGACAGGCGAGTGGGAGACCGAGAAGGCGTACAGCAAGACCCTGGCGATCCTCGCGGCCCACCCGGACCTGAACGGCATGTTCTGCGCCAATGACACGATGGCCATCGGGGCGATGAAGGCGATTTCGGAAAAAGGCCGAAAAGGTTCGATCAAAGTCGTTGGATACGACGATATACAGGCAGTCACGGACGCGATCAACTCCGGCGAACTGTCTGCGACCATCGAACAGCATCCGGAGTACATGGGCAAATACGGCGTGCGCATGGCGCTGGGCATTCTGGACGGCTCGGTCCCAAAAGGCGGCGAGATCTTTGTCGCGCTCGAAACCATTCAGCGGCGCAGCTCGGTGTCACCTCCCACGCCTTAGGTTGTCAAACGGTGTATTATGACCAGATTTTGTTCTCGAATAGACTTGGGCTGGAGCGCGGGGGCTCTGTTTCTGGCCGGGCTGCTGGGGGTGTCCCTTCCCGTCTGGGGGCAGCAGGTGGGTCGAAACGTCTCTGCGGTGGACGGCGCTTATTTTACGCGTGAGGTTCAGCCGATCCTGGAAAAGAGCTGTCTGGGCTGTCACGGAGTTGGGGCGCGGCTGAGCGGCCTCGATCTGCGGTCGCGCAGCGCGGCCCTTCAGGGAGGCACGCGCGGTGCGGCGTTCGTGGCCGGCAGCGCTGCCAAAAGTGTGCTCTATCAGATGGTTTCCGGCATTCGCACACCGCAGATGCCGCCCGCCGGCAGACTGTCGGGA
>JAYTGR010000676.1:0-1299 GCA_043733205.1 Chthonomonadaceae bacterium | reverse complement strand
GACGGAAGGTGCCGACCCAGCCGAGATTCTTGAACAGCGCGTAGATCGGGACCATCAGCACCGGAAAGGGAATCATCATCGTTGCCAGCGTGATGCTGAACAGCAGCTCCCGCCCCGGAAAGCGCATTCGCGCAAACGCATAGGCCACCAGCGCATTCGAACAGATGGTTCCCGACACGACCAGGGCGCAGACCAGCAGGGTGTTCCGGCCATAGATCAGGAACGGAATATAGCCGAGTTTGTCCGAGTGGTAGACGAAAGCGTCGTAGTAGTTATGCCACAGAACATGCGACGGTATCCAGACGATCTTGGTGCTCATCGTCTCTGCCAGCGGCTTCACGGAGGTCAGCAGCATCCAGATCAGCGGGAATGTAAAGATCAGAGACAGTCCGATCAGCGCCAGATGCAGCAGCCACGCGTTCTTCTGCCGGTTGGGGTCGCGGTGTTTCGTTTTCAGGGAGGCAGCAGCCATCGTTGGTTTTTCTCTCTTGAGGTCTAGCCGCCGCTGTAGTGGACGCGCTTTTCGGATAGTTTCAGGGAGGCAAAGGTGAGACCCAGAATGATCAGGAACATGATCCAGCCCATCGCGCAGGCATAACCCATCTTCAGGTAGACGAAGGCATTGTCGTACAAATACATCGTGTAGAAGTAGGTAGAGCGCGCCGGAGTGCCGCCAGGGAACATGATAAAGGGCAGCGTAAAGACCTGCAGTGTGCCGATGATGCCCATGATGAGATTGAAGAGGATGACAGGCGAAAGCATGGGCATCGTGACATGGCGCGTTTTCGCCCACCATCCAGCCCCATCGAGTTCTGCGGCCTCATAGAGCGCCTGCGGCACATCCTGCAGGCCGGCGAGGTAGATCACCATCGAGTTCCCTGCGCCCCAGACGCCGAGAATGACCAGCGCCGGCTTCGACCACGTCGGATCGCTCAGCCACTGCGGCGGCGCGATATGGTACAAGGGCACATGCGGGATGAGATGAAGCATTTTCGGCACGAAGTTGAGAAGGGGATCCAGAAGGTTGTTGAGCACTCCCATCTGCCCGTTGAATACCCAGAGCCCCAGCATCGCGAGCGACGCGCCGGGGACCAGCGAGGGCACATAAAAGAAGGTGCGGTAGAGCGTCATGCCCTTGATCTTCGCGTTCAGCATCAGCGCCAGAGAGATCGCGACGAACATTCCCATCGGCAGCGCGAGCGCCGCGAACATGCCCGTGTTTCTCAGGGTCTGCCAGAACACATCGTCGTGATAGAGATCGCGGTAGTTCTCCATTCCGACCCAGACGGGCGCGCGCAG
>JAYTGR010000675.1:0-4046 GCA_043733205.1 Chthonomonadaceae bacterium | reverse complement strand
CGCGGTTCTCGATCATACCGGTCTTGTCCGTGATGATCGGGCCTTTGCCGTCCAGCGGATCGCCGACGCCGTTCACGACGCGGCCCAGCAAGGCTTCGCCGACGGGGACTTCGATGATACGTCCGGTCCGCTTGACGATGGTGCCTTCCCGAATCTGTTCGTCCGGCCCCAGGATAACGGCGCCGACGTTGTCTTCTTCGAGGTTCAGAGCCAGCGCGCGGATCGTCGCTCCGTTCTGGTCGGCGATCGGGTTGCCCTTCTCGTCCAGGAACTCCAGCAGTTCGGAGACCATACAGTCGCGCAGTCCATAGATGCGGGCGATACCGTCTCCGACTTGCAGAACGGTGCCGATGCCCTCCTCTTTGTCCACACGCAGGTAGGAATTGAGTTCGCGCTCGATCATCGAACTGATCTCTTCGGGTCGAATAGCCATAGAATCTCCTCTGTTCGCGCAGGATGCGAAAAGTTCTTTAAGCCTCTTGCAGCAGCTGTTCGCGCAGGCGTTCGAAGGTTCCGCGCACGCTGCCGTCGAGAATATTATCGTTCATGCGCACGACCACGCCGCCGAGAATGGCGGGGTCTACCATTACCTTCAGCTCTACATGTTCGCCCGTGCGCTTCTCAAGACTCTCCACCAGGTTCTGCGTCTCCGCCGGGGTCGGCTGCACCGCAAACGTGGCCTCCACGCGCAGGAGGTGATTGGCGGCATCCGTCAGGCGATGGAACTCGTCCCGAACGGGCTCCAGGATCTCTTCGCGCCGTTTGGAGATCAGCAGGCGCAGGAACGAGAGCGTCAGGGGCGTGATGTTCTCCGCCAGCACTTTCGCGATGAGATCGCGTTTGCGTCCGCTCGGTTCGACCTGGCTGTGCCAGAATTGAGAGAATTGCGGTTTGTCCTGCATGAGGCCGAGGATGAGCGCAAGGTCGCTCTCGGTCTCTGCCAGGGTATTCTGCTTCTGCGCGGTCGCAAACAGGGCGGTAGCGTACCGCCGTGCGGCGCGAAGATCGTGTTCTGCCACGCGGTTGCTCCTCTAAAGGGCGGGTGCGGAAGGTGCGGCGATCGCGGCGCGCCCATCGTTGGCGGCGCGCGCGACGAAGTCGCCGATAAGTTGGTGCTGCACGCTGTCGGTGCTGTTGGCTGTCATGGCCTTCTCGGCGGCATCGAAAGTCGTCTGCACGATCTCGCGCCGCAGCTGGATCCGCTGCCGGGTCCGCTCCCGCGCGATCTCCTCTTCCGTGCGGCGGCGAATGGCGGTCGCGGCCTGTTCGGCGTCGGCGATGATCTCGGTGTGGGAGGTCTGAGCCTCTTTCACGGCGGCGGCGATCCGCTCGCGCTGTTCCACCTCGATGCCCCGCAGACGGCTCGCATAGTCGTCCCGCAGGCGCTGCGCTTCCGCCAGCGCCTGCTGCACCTGATTGTGGTTGGTCTCGATGCGAGCGGTCCGCTCGGTCAGCAGTTCCTTCCAGTAAGGATAGCTGAGGTAGATGATGTTGAACTTATAGAAGACGAACAGGATCAGCGCCAGCCCGATGATCAGCGAGAGAACTGCGCCGGGATGCTCTATCCGAAAGGGAATATAATCGTTGATGGACACGCCTCTCTCCCTTTAGTTCCGCGCCGAACCGGCGGGGAAACTGGATTCGATGCTGCCTCGGAGCACAGCGGTGTCTGCGGCGGAGCCCAGCGTCTTCTGCAGCACGGTCAGGGCCATGCCGATCATGCTCTCACGCAGTGCGACCAGCGCCTCGACCTTCTCCCGCTCCATGTCGGCGACGCCCTGCTGCAGCGTCTGCTCCGACTGTACGCGGGCCTCTGCCAGGATGCGCTCCCGCTCCGACTGCGCCTCTTTGATGGCGGTCTGAATGCGTCCGCGCGCTTCCGCTTCCACCTCGGCGATACGCACGATATAGTCGGCGCGCAGCGTCTCCATCTCGTGCTGCATCTCCTGCACGGTATGGTAGGTGTCCGCGATGTCCTTATCGCGCTGATTCAATCGCCCCAGGGTCGGCTTGAAGAAGAGATTCCCCAGCAGATACCAGAGGGCCAGAAACAGCACGACCTGGGCGAAGAAGATCGTCGCATTGAAACCAAGACTTTTTATGATGGCGTCCATAGGACGTACTCATCCTTTGCATGTGATGCGTGATTCGAACTCACGACAGAAGAGAGGCGCTACCGGAAAATCAAGGGGTGTCATCCCTGAATCGAAGGACGTTGTCCTTCGCTACGCGGCTTCGCCGGGCCGTCCTCTGGACGGAGCGATCTCAGTCACAGAGAAATATTGCCTGCGGAAAACAACTGCTTTTTGCCCGCGAAATACTTCGCTTTCCCTGGCGAGGGCGATGGAACGTCCGCTGCTGCTTACCATCGCCTTCGCTGGGACAGCGCCTATTTGCCCTGGGAGGCGGCGGTCGTGACGGCGGCTTCCATCACCTTGGTATCCGGCAGTTTACCGGACATCAGGAAGAAGACCAGCAGGGAGAAGATGACGAGCGACTCGATGAAGGCGAGGGCCAGGATCATCGCGGTCTGAATACGACCGGTCTGCTCGGGCTGGCGGGCCATGCCCTCCATAGCGGCAGCGGCAGCGCGTCCCTGACCGAGACCGGCGCCGAGAACAGCGATCGGAACGCCAAGGCCGAGAGCGAAGGCGAGAGCCATAAAGTACAACATATTGGAAACGTTTCCTTTCTTGTCGTGTGCGACATAGAAGCGATGACATCGGTTGTGGCCGGAGCAGCAGTTACGACACTGCCGTATTTTCCGTCCGCAGAGCGGGAGACCGCCTTACGCGTCTCCCAGACGGATCGTTTCCGACCCGTCAAATCTAATGAGCGTGGGCTGTATCGACAGCCCCTTCTTCTCCGTTCGGACCCTCATGGGCATGAGGAGTCACCAGGGAGAGATAGATGCAGGTCAGCATGGAGAAGACCAGCGCCTGTACAACCGCAGTGATCACGGAGAGAAACAGCACCGGAAAGTGCAGCGGCAGCCCTGGAACGCTCAGCAGTTTCAAGCCAAGCCCTGCCAGCACGATCAGGATCACGTCTTCGCCGAAGATGTTCCCGAAAAGCCGCACCGCGAGTGTAAACGGCTTGACGAGTTCCGAGATCACCTCGACAGGAAACATCAGGGGAGACAGGAGGGGCATCGGTCCCATGAAGTGCTTGATGTAGTTGACCGGGCCATTGGTGCGGATGCCCTCGTACTGCACATAGAGAAACACGATCACTCCAAGCGCGAGCGTCACCGAGAGGTTCGCGGTCGGCGAGTGCAGACCGGGGACGATGCCGATCAGGTTGGAGAGCAGAACGTACAGGAACACCGTGCCGACGAGCGGCGTATAGCGCTCTCCCCCGTGCCCGATGATGCCGACCGTAAAGGCGTTGAGCGACTCCACGACCTGCTCCGCGAAGTTCTGCAGACCGCGCGGCACGGCCTCTTTCTTATTGCGCGCGATCAGCGCGAAGACCACCAGGATCGCCGCGACGACCAGAGAGTTTCCGAACAGCATCGGAGCATCGGGAATTTTGCCGTCTTCCTCTTCCTTAGGCTTTTCGGCGGTATGCGCCTCTCCAGCGACCTGCCCCGACTCCTGCCCGCCGCGGGCGATCAGGATGGGCTGGCCCGGACGCGAGTCGGGATGGAACTTAAAATCTTGCGGTGTCTGCGGCATAAACTAAGCCCCTTCTCGAACGGGATGAACGGACTGCGGACGGCGCGTCTGTGGACGCAGGACAGGCTGCGGTTCGACCTCCGGCAGCGACGGCACGACGATCTGCGGAATAACGACGGCATGCGGCTTCGGCGCAGCGGTTTGGCGCTGCTCGCGGGCCCCTTCTATCAGCAGGACAGCGGCCGTGCGGAATGTCAGGACCAGCGGGATGAGCGCGATGCCAAGTCCGACCGCCATCGGCTCGACTCCATGACGCGGGTTCGCCAGGCTGAGTGCGATCGCGTAGAAGGGCAGCTTGAGAAACAGCGTCATCAGCAGCAGCCCTTTGACATGCGGAGAGGCATGCGGGCGAAACAGGATCGGCACCAG
>JAYTGR010000674.1:0-1301 GCA_043733205.1 Chthonomonadaceae bacterium | reverse complement strand
GGATCACGGAAGCTGCCGATCAGGTCGGCGACGGCACTGCGAAACTGGCGCACAGTCAGCCGCGACAGCGCCACCCGTGCCGGAACGCTGCGGGCCTGAGAGACCGGAGAGTAGAAGGCGTTGTAGATATAAGCCGCCACCTTTTTGGCGTCTTCCACCCCGCATTTCTTCGGCCCCGGCGGCATCGACTGCGCGATATAGCGCGACAGATCCCCGACAGAACGGTCCCCGGTCAAAGGAGACGGCCTTATCTTCGTGCCCTCTCCCTTCGCGCCATGACACGACGCA
This sequence comes from Chthonomonadaceae bacterium, assembly GCA_043733205.1. Lineage (GTDB taxonomy): Bacteria > Armatimonadota > Chthonomonadetes > Chthonomonadales > Chthonomonadaceae > JANXLO01. Next base: position 1,013 of record JAYTGR010000674.1, on the reverse strand, counting down.
CAGCGCGACTTATAAGTCTGCTGACCTGTCGTCGCCGGCTTTACAGCGGCGTTCTGCGCTGGAGCGCTCCCTATCGTTGCCAGGGACAATAAAAGAGCGATTCCGGCAGCACAGCAAGTGTGAGAGAGTTTCGATCGTTGGAAAAGAGTTGAGAGCATAGCAGGTTAGACTTAAGAATCTTCGTGATGTTTCGTTGGTGCTGCAGTCATGGGCTCCTGCGGTGAGCATCAGCGGATGCCGAGTATCAGTTCCGTGGTCAGCTGGTCGAGTTTTTCGTAGGAGTAGCCTTTTTTGCCGTAAGCGATGCGGTCTACCGGCAGAGCGCCGATCTTCGCGGCGTTTTCGGCGGAGTAGGTCGCGAATAGGGCGGCGGTATTGTCGGGATCGGAGGAGTTGGTTTTGAGAATTTCCTGAATCTCGGCGTCGGCGTTCCACTGCGCGCCCTTCGCTTTCAGGATGAGATAGGTGCGCATACAGCCCTTCGCGAAGTCCCAGACGCCCTCTTCGTCCTCCGTACGGTAGGCGTGCGCGTCGAAGTGGCGCATCCCGCTGTAGCCGCTGTCTTCCAGCAGCTTGACGAGAAAGAAGTTGGCTTTGAGGTCTTCGGCTCCGAATCGGAAATCCTGATCGTAGCGGCCCGGTTTCTGGCCGTTCAGGTCGATATGGAACAGTTTGCCCGCGTCGATCGCCTGTCCGACCGCGTGGACGAAGTTGAGCCCTGCCATCGTGTCGTGGGCGTATTCCGGGTTGACGCCGAATTTCTCCGGCCTGGCGAGGGTCGCGATAAAGCCCAGCGCGGAGCCGACCGTCGGGCAGTAGATGTCGCCGCGCGGCTCGTTGGGTTTGGGCTCCAGTGCGAACTTGAAGCCGTAGCCCTGGGCGAGATCGTATTCGGCAAGGAAGTTCAGGCACTCCCGGAAGCGCTGCATCGAGTCGCGGGGATCTTTGCTGGCGTCGGTCTCCGTGCCTTCGCGGCCGCCCCAGAAGACATAGGTCTCCGCGCCCAGTTCCTT
>JAYTGR010000673.1:0-1301 GCA_043733205.1 Chthonomonadaceae bacterium | reverse complement strand
CTCGGGGTTTACGGCGCGGTCTGGTACCTGCCGCATCGGGCGGAACTGACGCGGGTCAATCACTACTATCTCTTCGACCAGCTCATGCCGCACAGCCTTTCATTCTTTTTGAGAAACTGGCTTAATGGACTGTTCGGCGATCAGCGCGGCCTGATGCCGTATCTGTTCCGACATCAGCCTGTTCAGACATGCCTCGTTCTGGTCTGGCTCCTGCGGCGGTACGGCGCTCCGGCGACTGACCGAGAAAGGCTTTCTCGGTCAGCTGTCAATGCGGATTTTCTAATGCTGTGGCTGCTGGTATTCTGGGGCCTGCTGTGCAGTATCGACTATGCGCCAAGCCGTTATTATGTTTTGTTTATGCCCGCATTTGCAGGGCTGGCAGGATTAACTTTATCGGACGTTTCTATTTTCACGCACACTGTTCAGAATCGCGCTGCTGCTGTAATCGTCGGGCTGTTCGCATTTCATGCTGCGCAGTCGGCCCTGCATCATCTGGAGATACGTGGTGTGGCGTTGCCGGGCCTATTCGGACTGGTCTGTCTGGCATTGGCATGGTTCCTGCTGCCCTGGAAGGGGGGGCTGCGGTATCGCACTGCGCTGAGAGCGGTACCGATGGCTGCTCTCCTGATTTGGGGCAGCGTCAATACATACTGGACAGGGGACTGGCTCCTGCATCTGACCTACCGACAGCGGGACGCCGACCGTTGGCTGACGGAGAACCTGCCAGCCAACAGCATTCTGATCGGAGCCGTCACGCCTGGACTGTCGCTGAACAGTCGTTTTGTGTGCGTCAGTGTGATCGAAAAACTGTGCAACGATGACGCGCCGCTCGAAAAATACGCTCCTGCTCCCCGCTACGTCCTGATCCTCGACGATCGATGGCGGGAGGGATGGTGGCCGCGTCACTATCCCCAGGTGATCGTGCCCGAGCGCAGAATTCATGCCTTCCGGGGCATCCTCCGGCCCTTCTTCACCATCGGTGTCTACAAGGTGCCGGACAACGTGGTGATGAAACCATAAATTCCTCCGGCGAACAGGCCGGTTCGAGGAGGTTTTGTGCTATGCTTTTAAGGGATATGCAGGTACTGGAAATCATGAAGACCCATGTCGTCAAAACGACGGGGGAGGCGACCCTCGCGGAAGCCGCCGATCTGCTGGACCTCTACCAGACAACCGGGATTCCTGTCGTAGACGCCGCAGGCGTCGTTCAGGGCATGCTGACCGAAATCGACATCGTCCGCGCGGTGCGGACACTGTCCGGTTCCGTCGCGGCAGCGCAGCCTGTACGCGACTGGATGACG
>JAYTGR010000672.1:0-4053 GCA_043733205.1 Chthonomonadaceae bacterium | reverse complement strand
GCAGGCTGTCGATGCAGGATGCTGCTCTTCTAAAAATAACAGTCTGTCGGCGCGTACACCTTCGCCGGTAGGCACTGCGCCGGAGCGCGGAGATATGAGAACCACCGGACACTTAGGACAGGCCCAGCAATTACCGCTTCACTTTTCATGTTGGATGACGGGACGATCATGAAGCAGTTATTTTCGCGCGTCTCCTTATCGTGGACGAGTTCTGGCCTGCGTGTCTGCGCCATTGTGCTGGCGATAGGCGTCGCCCTCGCCGCTGCGGGATGCCGCAGCGGCCGGACCGTCGGTCCGGCAAGCGTCGGTCCGGTACTTACCAACCCGGCAAGCGTCGCTCCCGCACGTACGGGGCCAGTTGATCGTGGCGCTCTCGATCCCTCTGGCGATCCGCGTCGCTCCCGCACGTACGGGGCCAGCTGATCGTGGCGCTCTCGATCTCTCTGGCGATCCGCGTCGCTCCTGCACGTACGGGGCCAGCGGCGCCTCTGTTCCGCGATGTCGGCCGGGCTGCACTGCTCCTGGACCATTCCAGGCAAACGTCCGCTGAACATTTTGCAGACCATCGGCAATGGCTGCGCCTTCCTGGACTACGACAACGACTCCTTCCCCGACATCTACCTGACCGCCTATCGCGGCGGGGTTCTGCTCCACAATGAAGGAGGGTATGGGTTTCGCGTCGTGCCCCTCGCCCTGCAGCCGTGGAGTACGTCGGCGCGGTCGTGACGGCGGAGGTCGGCGGACGTCGTCTGACCCGCCTCTTTCACGCAGCGCCCGATGGGCGGAGGAGACGGCAATCGATCCTTCGCCGACGGCCGACGCCACCCTTTTGACGCTGCCCGATCTTACGTCACCGACCGCAAACACGCCTGGCATGCTCGTTTTCAGCAGAGAAGGACACCGGGTGAGAAGCCATTCGGCTGCATGCAGATCTTCTCCGGACAGATCCGGTCCTGTCTTGATAAAACCTTTCGCATAGAGCACGACGCCGCTGAGCCAGTGTGTACTGGGAACCGCACCGGTCATAACGAAAACATGTCGGATCGCGCGGGCCTCCAGTTCGCCGGACCGATTGTCCCGCCGGAGCACGCGTTCGAGGCAGCTTGTCCCTTCCAGGGCCGCCAGTCCGGAACACAGGTGCAGGGTAATACAGGGATTTTCGGTGATCCTCCGGATGAGGTAGTTCGACATGCTCTCCGCGAGACCCCCCGAGCGGACCAGCAGATGGACGTGCTTTGCCGACTGGGCGAGAAACACGGCGGCCTGTCCAGCGGAGCTGCCTCCTCCGACCACAATCACCTCTTCGGCGCTGCACAGCTGCGATTCCATAAAGGTGGCAGCATAGCAGACGCCGACACCTATGGACGCCCCGCTTAAACTTGCGGAACGAGAGAGGTTTGAGCAGCTCCTCCTGCTGGCACATTCCTTTCTGGAAGACGAGGCTTTTACTGTCGCATGGGAGACCGGGCAGTCGCTTGGGTGGGAACAGGCGATCGAGCATACCCTGGACATTACGGCTTCGTGACGGCGCTGTCTGATGTCAGGTTCCTTGCCCGCTCATTCTGCGGCGATTCTATCCGCATCGGCAGCATTCGGCAGGAGCGATGCTACCAGAACCGCCGTATCGGGGCGGGCGAGCGGTGATACTTCCTCCGCTTCGCCATAGATGCGCACTTCCCGGTAGCCGTCGGCGGCTGGCCGTCGATGCACGCAGAGGCGCCGCCCGGTCACATCCAGCACCCAGTATTCCGGAATTCCTGCCGCCGCGTAGAGAGCGGCCTTGCTGCGGAGGTCATAGGCGAGTGTCGTATCCGAAACCTCGCCCACAAGAAGCAGGTCTTCCGGGCCGGGGTTGTCGTCTTGATAAGTCATGGTCGGCGCTCGCGTGACGGCAACATCCGGCTCGGGTTCGGTGCTGTTGTTATCCGGTACAGGCAGAACGATCGGATCCTGCGTCTGCACGCAAAAGCGGCCGAAGAGGCTTTCCAGCCACGCAGCCAGCAGCATGTGAGCGATACGGTGCGGTGGGTTCTTCGGCATTTTCTCGATAATCTCCCCATCGATGAGTTCGTAGTGTCCTGGCAGGAAACCTGCTGCGCGCAGGTGCCGACACTCCTCCCGTGTCCAGCGCTTGCGGTGCGGAATCTCTGTTCGCTCCAGCGTGACGTCCATAATGAAACCTCCTTCCTGATGAGACAGCTTCTCGTTACAGTGCTCTTCATTTCTGAGTTCAAGGATTCCTGCGCAGTGGGTATCGGATCATTTCGTCTCGGCTGACGGCGTGTCCGATTTATCGTTGCCTGCCGCTTCCGCCGTGATTGGATGCTCTTCCAGCGCTCCTGTCCAGACCTCGAACGTGGGGTAGCGGTCGCCGGACTCAGCTCGCTGGAAGGGCTGGCGCGCCGACTGGCTGAGCGGGTCGTCGTCCGGGTGATAGATCATGCTGTAGGTCATGCCTTTCCAGGAGATAAAGCCTTTGCCCTTGATGCCCTGCTGGTGGCTTGGCCGCCAGGTGCCCGTATTGAGATAGACGCGCGGCTGATCGCCCTGCGTAAGGACTTCGATGGGAACCTGCTGCGGCAGATGCGTATGGCCGTACAGCACATACAGATAAGGCAGCGCATCCGGATTCCCCCGGTCCAGCGCGTCCAGACGGTCGAAGTCGGAGATCGCATTGCCAGCCAGATTGTCGCTTTCCCGTAACGCGCTCGCCTTCTGAAACAGAGGCATCAGCGGCTTGAGGACGGCAATCGGTATCCTTTCGCCCAGGAAGAGGATGTCCTTGAGCAGACTGGCGGGATCCACGGGGCTGATCGTATCGTGAGTCTCGATCCAGCGCCTGACAAACGGGATGTCGCCGAAGCTGTGCAGCACCTCGTTGACCCCGGTCTTGACGGCTTCGAGCACATCGTCCTGCTGAGACTCTTCGAAGTGATGCAGGCGGTCGAAGAGCCAGGGCACGATGCCGATGACCGGGCGCACGTCGTCCACGGTCCGCAGCTGGTTGGCGATGTCGTTCGGTTTCGGATAGTGCCGATCCGTCAGCACCTGCGCGCATGCCGGGGCCAGTTTGGAGGCGAGTTCGCAGGCGATCAGTTCCCCGATCGGGATCTTCAGATAGTCGCCCCAGGGATAGATCTGGGCATTGTCCATCGGCGGCGGGCTGGAGAGTTCGATGTTCCAGGTGTCGAACTCGTGGCCGTGCCGCGCGAAAGTCCGATATTTTGGGTTTTTGTAGATGTTCGGAAACGGCGCTGCCGGATCCCGGCGCTGAAGGCAAAGAAGCTCCGACACTCTGGTGCGCAGGGAGGGAAACTGATTGCAGATGCGGTCATGATTTCCGGGCAGATAGACCCGCGTGAGAGTGACGCCTCGCTTGATCAGCTCGGCCCAAGTGGGAAGTGTCTTTTCGGGCGCCTGCAGAAATTCGAACACCTCGGCGTTTTCGGTCACCAGGAAGTTCAGCAGTTCCAGGGCATGGCGCTCTGCCGCTGCCGAATTGCCGTTCCCGTTCGGATCGCCCCAGGGGCGCTCTGCCAGCGGGATGTCGAACCATTGCGTGGTGCGGACCAGATCGAAAACATCGCCGAGAAAGATCAGTTCGACTTTGGCCGAGCCCGCATTGATCGCGTGCTGCGCGATCTCCCCAAAGGCTCTCTGAAAGGCTTCCACCGGGACGAACTGCATCCCGGAAGTTTTGTCTGTCATGTGCAGATCGCTGATGAATACCAGCATGGGTTACTCCTCCTTGTGTTTACTTTAGACGGTGTGCGCGGGGAAACTCCGCACAACGGCGTCGGCGATCCGTTCGGATACGGCGGAGATGGTCATGACCGGATGAAAGCCGATCGAGGTCGGGATCACGGAGCCATCCGCGACAAAAAGCCCTGGATAGCCATGCACTTCCCCTTCCGGGCTCACGACGCCGGTTTCGGGGCTTTCGGAAAGGTGACATCCTCCCAGGGAATGAACCGTCGTGATCCGCCGGAAGAGATTCCAGACGAAGAGAGGCGCCGCCGTCCCTCCGTACTGCCGGCCGATCTCCTGCATCGC
>JAYTGR010000671.1:0-4061 GCA_043733205.1 Chthonomonadaceae bacterium | reverse complement strand
CGAAGATCAACGTGCCGGGCCGGCGCGCCTTCTCGCAGGACGACAACACCCGCAACGAAATCCAGACCTGGCAGCTGCCGACGGCTTTCGCAGGCCTCTCCACCCCCGTAGACGTGCTGATATTCGACGCCTCGCTGGAGCAGATGATGGAAGTGGCCTATCAGAACCGTAACCTGGCCCGCGTCCAGGTCGGCTCCGAAGAGAGCCCGCCCGGCAGCGGCTATCCGTACGACAAGTGGCTGACCGATCTGAAAAACAGCGGCAAAAACCCCTGCGATCTGTCCACCAGCATCGTTCAGGAGTTCGTCAATCTCTATTCGGGTCAGTCGGGCATCACCCAGTCTTATCTCGACCTCTCGAAAATGGACGGTGTGCGCGCCGCTCTGGAAGCGTTCGGGGTCGCACTGCTGCCGCATATCAACAATCAGGCCGCCGTCATTGCTGCCGCCCGCACCAATGCCGTTCACTATGGCGAGGGAGCGGCGCTCTACGAGGGTTTCCTCGACCTGTACGGGTTTGCCGATAATATCGCGGCCACCACCACCCAGGCCGATATGAAAACCGCGGCCAACAACTTGAAGGCTGCTCTGGTCGGCCCCGGCGGTGCGATCCTGCAAAACGGTCAGGGCGCCAGCGACGAGGCCAACTCGCACGGTCTGTCCGTCTACATTCCGGCTCCCGGCAACTATCTCTCCGCCTACGGTTCGCTGGCGCTGGCGGCGGATGCGCCTCACTGGCGGCTGTTTATTCAGTCCCAGACTCAGTAAACTTCCCCAGCCTCTCAGCAAAATAGGCTCGCCGCACGGTCGTGCGGCGAGCGAAAGACGAAACAGTGCAGTCGTGAATGTACTCGGCATCGAAACCAGCTGCGATGAGACCTCCGCCGCCATCGTGACGGACGGGCGGGAGATACGGGCCAATATCATCGCGAGTCAGGCCGATCTGCACGCGCGTTACGGCGGGGTGGTGCCGGAAGTCGCGTCACGCAAGCATGTCGAACGCATGCTGCCCGTCGCACAGGACGCGCTCGATGCGGCGGGCATGACCTATCGCGATCTCGACGCGATCGCCGTCACCAATCGTCCCGGTCTGCTGGGGGCGCTGCTGGTGGGCGTCTCCTATGCCAAATCCCTTGCCTACGCCCTCGATCTTCCGGTCGTCGCCGTACACCATCTCGAGGGCCATGTCTACTCCAGCTTTCTCGCCGCCCCCGATCTCATCGACGCGTTTCCGCTGCTCATCCTGATCGTCTCCGGAGGACATACCCAGATCGTGCGCATGGATGGTCATGGGCAGTACGCTCTCCTGGGCCGAACACGCGACGATGCGGCGGGCGAAGCCTTCGACAAGAGCGCGCGTCTGCTCGGACTGCCCTATCCTGGCGGGCCCAATGTCGCGCGTCTTGCAGAACAGGGTGATCCTACTCGTGTGGCTTTTCCCCGCGCGTTGATGGGCGACAGTCTGGATTTCAGTTTCAGCGGCCTCAAAACCTCGATCCGTACCTTCATGACAAAAGACAACGGCCAGACCCCGCTGCCAGATGTGGCCGCCAGTCTGCAGGCCGCCGTCGTAGACGTTCTCGTCGAAAAGATGCGCCGCGCCGCGCGCCGGACCGGTATTCGGACTCTCTGCATCGCTGGCGGCGTGGCGGCCAATCGGCGTCTTACCGCCTCCATGCAGGCGATGGCCGACGCGAACGGCTGTCGCTTAGTCGTGCCCGATCCCATTCTCTGCACCGATAACGCTGCCATGATCGCCGCTGCCGGATACTTCCGTCTGCTCTCGCATGCCCCCGATGCGCTCTCCTTCGACACACTCGCGACCTCGCCGATGGACGCCTAATGTGCTTCAGGCAGGGGTAAGGAGTGTGTGGAGGAGCGCAGCGAGAGATCTTAAGGAGAACGGTTTGCGGATCACATCCACTACATTGGCAGGCAGTCCGGCGGGGTCGAGATCGTGGCCGGTCGCGATCACGATGGGGAGCGGAGGATGGGCCTGGCCGAGAGCCTGCGCGACCTGAATGCCTGTCATGTCTGGAAGCGTCATATCCAGCACGACCGCGTGTACCGGATGCGTTTCCAGCATCGCCAGTGCGCCCGCTCCGGTGTGGGCTTCCAGAACCTGGAAGCCCCGCTTCGTCATAGCCTGCCGGAACAGGTCGGTCAGCAGCGTATCGTCGTCCACGATAAGCACGATCGGTTGTTCACCAGGGGAAATCGGTGCCATACTTGCCTCCATCGCGAGAGTTAAGCGCTTGATAGCATCCCAATTCTCGTATCAGGGCGGCATTTCCTCCCTCTGATTTGCAGACTTCCTGCGTGTGTTCTCCTCTTCTCCATGCGTCTGCCTGTTCTCTACTCTCGGCTCTTGTCTCAGTCACGGCGCAGGATGTCGAAGGCTGTTTCGCCAGTCTCCAGCATGAGAGTGAGATAGGGGCGGCAGAGCCCGCAGCCACCCCCGCAGCCGACTGCTGCTGTGATGTCGGCGATGGTCTGCCATTGATTCTCTACCGCCAGGTTTTTCAGCTCCGCGAAGGAGCGTGGATAGCAGATGCAGGCGCGAATGGGCTTTATTGGCGGAGGTATGGGCATGGCGTGGACCTCACTGGCGGGTGAACAGGGCATCTGTGATCTGTGGCTGCTTCATCGCCTTGACGTGTCCGTCCGCGAAGACGATATCGGCGAAGCCCTGGTGCGTGACGGTCTGCGCGGCCGTATCGATGATTTTGCGGCTGTCCACATGCCGGAAGTCCATGGTTGGGTTGCCGTACCACTGTCCGGGCGGGTCGATGCCCGGCGTCTCCTGGATCGTGCCGTCTCCTCCATACCAGGGAGTGTCGATATAGCCCGCGTCGGAAAACATGATCTTGTCGGCAGACGAGCTCAGAGCGGCGAGGCTGGCGGGATTGACCGGCGGGAAGGCGAAAGACGTGTAGTAGTCGGAGCCGAGATAGCCCCAGTTGTAGCCGTAGCCGTTGCCATCGCCGAATTTCGCTTTGCCCGTAAAGCTCGGGCAGCGCTGAACCTGTCCGTTCTTCATATAGGGGTAGAGCAGGCCCCTGGTCTTGTCCCATCCGGTCGGCGTCCGCAGTCCAAACCAGTACTGATAGCAGGTGTAGCCCTGGCAGTCGGCATACTGGTAGAGCGGATAGGTCTCGTCGTAGTCCTGTACGTACATCATGGCGGCGATGCCGATCTGACGCAGATTGCTGGAGCAGCTGGTCTGCCGCGCCTTTTCGCGAGCCTGCGCGAACACAGGAAACAGGATAGCGGCCAGAATGGCGATGATCGCGATCACGACAAGCAGTTCTATAAGGGTAAACGCGGAGCGTCGCGCTCCGGTCGGTTGAATCGTTGGCAGCATAGGGATATTTTCCGGCTCCTCTTCCGGCATCGTTTCCACGCATGGCTTCTCTCATAGAAACGGCGCGCAATCCAGGCACAAAAAAACCATCCGCGAGAGCGACCCTGGGGTCTGTTCCTCGTTTCGGATGGTGATGACAGCGCACAAAAGCGCCTGCGCTGCCTGCGGTGCCGGCCCTGAAGGGGCTACCCGCCGGACAGCGTGCTCATCACCCCCTTTCTTTCGAAGAGGTCTACGTGACGTATCGCAGGCGGGCATTCGGACTCGGGGATTTTCGAGGATCGAAAATCGCCACACCGTAGCGGGACTGTGCCGGATTCACACCGGACTTCCCCCGTATTTCAGCCGCGACTTAAGAGCGCGGCCACTGCGACGAAAACGTGATTTAGTTATGCAGACAGTATGGCAGGTTTCCGCCACCCTGTCAATTCCCTCTTGGTGTCCAGGCAGGGGGCCGCTGCTTCATGCCTATCTTGCTGCGCCTGCCGCTTTGAGGAGTGCATGAAGCTGGGAGTTCTTCGCCCACCAGAGGGCCGTCCGACCGTCGTTATCCCGAGCATGGAGTTCTGCCCCCGCTGTGATGAGAACGTTTACGGCTTGCAGTCGGTCCGAATCCACGACGGCAAGACGGCTGATGTCTACGACGGCCATCAAGGGCGTTTCTCCATCTGAATTTGCGAGGTTCACATCTGCGCCGT
>JAYTGR010000670.1:0-10766 GCA_043733205.1 Chthonomonadaceae bacterium | reverse complement strand
TCGTCGTTGAACCGGGCAAGAAACTCTTTCGCCATGCCCACCACACCGGTGGCTTTGACGGTCGTCGCAGCGCTTTTAGGCCGCTCGGCGGCGCGCTCCGCCAGCGGTTTCGCAGGGCGGGCGCTCTGCGTTTCGGTGGGAGTGGGCGGGCGGGGCGTGATGGGCTGCTGGGGAGCGCTGCCGGCCGGGGCCGCCTGGAGCCCGGCCTCTACACTGCGCCAGGCGACCAGCCCCCCCGCCGCCAGCGCGACGAGCAGCGAGACACCGGAGTGCAGCGAAAATACATTGGGCCGCGCCGCCTGACGCACCTCTCGAAGAGCGGCACGGACTTCCCGGCGCGTACGGGTCTTATCGACAGAGTTAGGGAGTCGGCTCGACTCGGGCATGGTGCGTTTCCTCTTAATATTGTGCAGCAGCCGAAGGAGACAAACCTTCGGCTGCTGCACAATAGACTCAAGAAAAGGCGAACTGTTCCCGAAATTGCAGGCCTATCGCGTCAGTAGGTGCGTGCCGGTTTGGGCGCCGCTCCTTTGCTGTACTTGGGCATGATGGTCCGCACATTCTGTTCGGAGACGATCTGTCCATTTTTCAGCAGGCAGACGTACATCTTTTGCACCTGGGTAGGCATGATGGCGATGTCGCCGATATGAACGCGGATCACAACGGAACTCTCCTCCGCATTCGGCTTCGGCACCGTATACTCCATGGGCTTCTGAGCATCGCTTTCGCCGCAGAAAAAAGCGGATTTGTCGGCCACATATTTCGGGACGAGCGCATCCAGTGTGGGAGGATACTGGCCATGATGGTCTTTTTCGTAACCCTCCAGTCCAGTCCCGACCTTCTCCACGCTCTCTGCGGCCGGGCCAACCGACGCCATGACGCTGAACATCCCTTTGGCGCCGACATTCTTCAGGCCCTTGCTGAGCAGGAAGCCTCCGATCACCACGACCAGCAGCGCAATCACGCCGCAGCCGACGAGACTCCACACCAGAAGCCCATTATTTCCCTGTCGCCGCGCAGGCGCGGGCGGCGGGTAGCCGCCCTGCATTCCACCAGCCATAAATAGCCTTCTTCCTGTTCACATACGGTTCGATCACCCGGTGGGGTAAACCATCGAAAGTTCAGCCTGCAGCGGACAACTGTCCACACGCTTCCAGGCGTGGTCTGCAGCATCTGGCCCCTTCCTCATCGGCTCTTATTTAGATAGACGAAGCAGCAGGCCGGAGTGGTTTCAGTTTCAATTGGAGGTCAGTGCCGCCCGCCCCGTCCGCTGCATGAGCGGAAGGCAGCGGACGCGCCAAAAACAGGCTTCCCATCACCGGAGTGTGTCGATTGAACACAACTTTATTCCTCTTTGTGCGGCGAATTATTCGCCGCCGGTGGCAAGGTGCATGATCTTTTCCTGGGTCGCTTCGGCACGGGAAAGCTCCCCGGTGAGGCGGCCCTCGTGCATGACGAGGATGCGGTCGCTCATGCCCAGCACTTCGGGCAGTTCCGATGAGATCATAATGATGGCGACCCCGTTCTTCGCGAGTTCGTTCATCAGTTTATAGATCTCCGACTTCGCGCCGACGTCGATGCCGCGTGTCGGCTCGTCGAAGATCAGGATCTTGCTGCCGGTGAAAAGCCATTTCGCCAGAACGACCTTCTGCTGGTTGCCGCCGGACAGATTGTGGACCGTCTGCTCGATGGTAGGCGTCTTGATGGCGAGGTCGGTCTTGTACTTTTCCGCGACCTGCCGCTCTTCACCGCGCCGGATGAAGCCGAGGGAGGAGAGAAAGTCCAGGTTGGCGAGCGTGGTGTTTTCGCGCACGACCATCCCGAGCACCAGCCCCTGCTGTTTGCGGTCCTCCGTCACCAGACCGATGCCGTGCTTGATAGCGTCCTGGGGGGACCGGATGCGCACGGGCTTGCCGAACACTTCGATACTGCCGCTGTCCATCGGGTCCGCCCCGAAAATGACCCGCGCGGTCTCCGTGCGGCCAGCCCCGACCAGTCCAGCGATGCCCAGCACTTCCCCCTTACGCACCGTGAAGGAGATGTCGTTGAGAACGCCTTTGCGGGTCAGGTGTTTTACTTCCAGCGCGATGTCGCCCTGTTCTGCCGGCACCTTCGGAATAGCGTCTTTGAGTTCGCGGCCAACCATGAGCCGGATGATCTCTTCGCGGGTGAGGTCTTTGACGTCCTTGGTCGCGACATGATGGCCGTCGCGCATGATCGTCGCCCGGTCGCATACCTCGACGATCTCCTCCAGGCGATGCGAAATATAGACGATGCTGACGCCTTCGGATTTGAGCTGGAGCATGAGGCGAAACAGGGCGCGGAGTTCGTGATCGGTCAGAGTCGCGCTCGGCTCGTCCATGACGATGATTTTGGACTTTTTGCTGGTGGCCTTGGCGATCTCGACCATCTGCTGCCCCGCCACGCTGAGCGTATTGACGGGAGCGCGGGCATCGATCTTCACTCCGAGCTTGTCCAGGACCGCCTGGGCATCGGCATACAGTTTTTTGAAGTCGACGAAACCGGGAATGGCGGCGCGGGGTTCACGGCCCAGATAGATGTTCTCTCCGGCGCTCAGGTAAGGCACCAGGTTGAACTCCTGATAGATGATGGAGATCCCGAGCGACATGGCCTTCTGCGGGCTGTCGATCTGGACAGGAGCGCCGTTCAGCAGAATCTCGCCGCTGTCTTTCGACTGCGCACCGGCGAGGATCTTCATCATCGTCGATTTGCCCGCTCCGTTTTCGCCGAGCAGGGCGTGGATCTCGCCCACCTCCACGCTCAGAGAGACATCGTCGAGAGCGCGGACACCGGGATACTGCTTGCTGATATTGCGCATCTCCAGCGCGGGGGCTATAGCGGGGGGGGCGACGGTCACGGGGTCTCTTCTCCTGACGATTTAGTTGCGGCTCCGGCGCCGATCCGTCGAATCACGACGGAAAGGCTGGCCTGTAGAAAGCAGTGTCTATTTCTCGCCCAGTCGCTTCAATCCCTCTGCGGCGGCAGGATCGTTCGCATTGAGTTTTTGGGCCTCGCGGTACTGCGCGATTGCCTCGGCCTTGTGATTCTGCTGGGCATAGATGTCGCCCAGTTTGGAGAAGATGTCGGCGCGCACCACCGCCGGGTAGGCCGTCTCCTGCGTAAGTTTCTGATAGTATGGCACCGCCTCGCTCTCCCGATGGGCGGCTGCCAGAGTAAGGGCCAGCTCCGCAGTGGCTTCGAAGTCCTTCGGACGGGCCTTGACGACCTCCAGATACTGCCGGATGGCCTCGTCCCGGTCGCCCTGAAGCACGGAGCGCTGCGCAAACCTGCGGCGGATATTCAGCCGCTGATCCGGGGGCAGGTCCGGGCGGGCGATGAGCGCCTGATAGATCTTGGCGGCCTCGTCTTTCTGAGTGTTCATATCGAACTCATCGGCGAGGATCAGCTGGGCATCGACATCTTTCGGGGCGAGGAGAGCGATCTGCCGATAGACTTCGATGGACTCCGCGCGTTTGCCCCGGCCGGACAGGAGCGTGGCGTAGGTATCCAGCACAGGCCGCTGGGTCTTGTGCTGTTCCGCAATGCCTTTGAGATAGGCGTACCCGGCGTCGGCGCGTTTCTGGCGCAGGAACTCCTCCAGCACGACTTCCATCAGGACCGGATTGGCGGGTGTCTTCTCGAAGCGGGGCTGCAGCCAGGTCAGGAAATCGTCCGGCCTGCCTTCCTCTTTATAGACGTTGGCAAGGTCGGCATAGGTCTGGCGGTTCTGCGGACTCTTGTCCAGCTGGGTCACATAGAGTGCGCGGGCCTCGGGATAGCGCTTGAGATGGATCAGAGCAATGGCTTTATAATCGAGAACCCAGAGCAGATGCGCATCGCTTTTCAGGATCGCGTCGTAGGCTTCGATGGCGTCCGCATCGCGTCCTGCCTGACGGAGCGCCAGCGCCAGCGCCGTCAGGAGCGAGACGTCCTGCGGGTACTGTCGGCGCAGGCGCCGATACTCCGCGATCGCCTTGTCCTGCTGGCTGAACCGCTGGTAAGCCTGCGCAATGCGCATTCCGTCCTGCAGAGGAGTTTTCGAGAGCAGTGCGGCTTGGCGGTAAGCCGCAATCGCCTCGTCCGGCTTGTTCTGGTCCTCGTAGAGTTTGCCCAGCAGGGCATAGGCATTCGCCTCTTTCGGCGACACGGCGAGGAGAGCTTTGTATTGGGCGGCGGCCAGATCGAACTTTTTCTGCTGTTCGTAAAGCCTGCCCAGAGTGGTATACGGTTCCGGGTCGTACTGCCCGGTCTTAGCGGAGAGGACCGCCTGTTCCGTTTTAATCTTCTCCCAGGCCGCGATGGCTTCGTCCGGCTTGTTCTCCTGCAGCGCCAGTTTTGCCAGGCCGCGCAGGGCCTCGAGCCGCTCGGCTTTTACGCCGGCCGCTTCGACCGCCTGCAGGCCGGCTGGAGCCGTGCTTCCAGTCGCGTCGAGAGCCAGCACCGCATTGTACTGGGCATGGGCCTCGCCCGTGCGTTTCAGTGTAACGAAATCCTGGGCCATACTATTCATGGCGCTGCCGACGACGCTGTTCGAGGGCTTCGTCGCCAGCAGCGCTTTCCACTCTTCGATCGCTTCGGCCGGCCGTCCCGATTTTTCCAGGACATTCGCCGCCTCCTGATAAGAGACCGGCTTTTTGGGATCCTGCAGACGGTACTCCCTCCAAATTTTCACGATCTCATCCGCTTTACGCTGTTTGGTGTAGACTACGGCAATATGCCGATAGGCGTCGATCTCTTTGGGAGCGTCGGCGATACGTTTGCGATAGAGAACGACGGCCTCGTCATAGCGTCCCATGTCCTCCAGGACGCCGGCGAGGCCGAACTGGAGCACGGCGTCCTTTGGAGCGAGCGCCTGCGCCTCCTTGAAGTGGTTTTCCGCCGCTGCGAACTCGCTCTTGCGCTGCGCCCGATCCAGCAGATGGCTCGCCTCCTTCTGCTCGGTAAGGGCCAGGCTGGCCAGCGTACGGGGATCTTTCGGGGCCAGAGTGTGCGCCTGCATAAAATGCATCCGGGCGGCCTGGAAATTCTCGATCACGTAGTAGAGCTGCGCGATGTTGTAGTGGGCGTCGTAGCTGGCAGGCATGACATTGAGCACCGCGAGGTAGGCTGAGATCGCCTCCTGAACGCTGCCCTGCCGATGCAGGACGGCGGCACGATTGTAGAGCGCGATCGAGTTATGGGGATCGGCTCGCAGCACTTCCTCGTACTTCGACAGGGCGTCCAGCAGCCGGTTCTGTTCCTGGTAGATGCCGGCCATCATCAGTTTGGGCTGCACCATGGCAGGGGCCAGCGCCGCCGCTCTCTGGACCGCTGTCAGCGCCTCTTTGGACTTCTTGAGCTGCATGAGCGCAAAAGCGTAGTCCAGATAACCTTGCGGACTGCGCGGATCCGCGTCGATGGAGAGCGAAAACTCTCTCTCCGCCTCGATTGAATTCCCCTTGACCAGGGCGATCGCTCCCAGGACGTGATGCGCCAGGGCAGCGATGGCAGAGCGGGGTTTCAGGGCAAGCGCGCGCGTGGCGTACTCTTTCGCCTGGGTAAGTTTCCCCTGCTGGTTGTAGAGAGAGGCGATCTGCACATAGACCAGGGGGTTTTTAGGATCGAGGGCGACGACACGCAGCATGGTCGCTTCGGCCTTTTTTTGGTCGCCGCGCGCCTCGTACAGAAAGGTCAATCGACCGTTCACTTCGATCAGGTTACGGGCGGGCAGATGCGCCGCAATGCCGAGCTGCAGAAACTCTTCGTAAGCGGGAATGGCTTCGGTCCACTTATGCGCCTTGTCGAGCGCAACGGCGCGCGAATACTGTTCGGCCGCTTTCTGCACTTCGGGAGGCATCGCAGGCGGGGTGTTTTGACTGGGCCTGCCTCCGGACGGAAAACTCAGCTGCGCAGGCAGTGCAGCAGGCAGACAGACAAAGAGAAGGGCGGCAATGCCCCATAGCGCAGGCCGCGCAAAGGATACGTTCTTCAAGTGTGCAGCTCCGTGGCGTGAAAAACGGGGGGATCGCTTTGGAATCATTGTAGCGGATAGCGGAGCGAAAGTCAAGACAGAGCCGCCGAATCGATCGGAAGAGGCCGGGTATTGACAAACGCGGAATGTCTGTGTATAATGGTTTACACTGTTAAGTTTATGCGGAGGAGGGGCTGCCTTGGCGTCAGCGGACCGGCGGGAACGAGAGAAAGCGAATCTGCGCCGCGCCATTCTGGATGCGGCGCGGGAACTGTTCGTAACGGAGGATTTTCACGCCGTCTCCATGCGGCGTATCGCCGAGAAGATCGAGTACTCGCCGACCGCGATCTACCTCTATTTTAAAGACAAAGAGGAGATCCTGGCGCATCTGGCATCCGAGGGGTTCGCGATGCTGGCGGATCGGTTCGAGGCCCTCGACAGCCCCGACCCGATCGAGCGTCTGCGGGAGGGGGCACGAATCTACATCGATTTCGCGTGCATCCAGACTCAGTATTTCCAGATCATGTTTCAGATCGGGCCGCAAATGATACCGGACGATTCGGAAGCCTGTATGAACAAAGCGAAGCTCGGAATGCGCACCTTCAGATTTATCGTCACGTGTGTCGATGAGGCGAACGCAAAGGGCCTTCTGCGGCCTTTCGCGAGCGTAAATATCGCGTCTCATGTCCTCTGGGCTCAGATTCATGGGGCTGCTGCCCTCATGCTTTCCGGACGGCTGGGCAGACTGACCCCGGAAGAGTACGGCTCCTTCACGGAGGAACTGATCGAGAACACCCTGCGCGGGATGCGGGCGTAACCGCGTTCATTTTTTTGAGCCTCAGTGTACACCGTTAAGTAACATAACAAATTAAATAATATCGTCGGCGTTCAGATTCGCTGTTTGTCTGGCTTCAAGAGGTGCCGCTATGTCGAACTACAACCGTTTCGCGATCCGTCTCGTTCTCGCGTTCACAGCTTTGCTCGCTGTTGGGAGCGGTGGATTCTATCTCGTGCATGCACAGAGCCGCCCCGTGGCCAGGCGCCAGCATGGGGAGGATTTTGCGCCTTCCGCAGGGCCTGTGCTCCTCGTCGAAGCGCTTCCGGTTCGAACCCGGGGCGTGCAGGCTGAAAACGCGCTGAGCGGACAGGAAAGCAGGAAGAAAAGGCAGAGCAGGAAAGGCAGAGCAGGAAGGCAGGAAGGAAGGAAGGCAGGAAAGAAAAAAGAGGAAAGAAAATGCCCGGTCAAGTGTGAGGGACTTGATCGGGCGTTTGTCGGTGGGGACGATCAGGCGAGAACCTCTTCGGGTTTGAACCAGAGGGCGATTTCGGTGGTGGCGGTCTCGACGGCGTCGGAGCCGTGGACGAGATTTGTCTGGACTTCGGTCGTGTAGTCGCCGCGAATCGTACCGGGGATCGCTTCGAAAGGCTTCAATGCGCCGATCATATTGCGGCAGAGTTTGATGGCATCGTTGGCCTCCCAGACCATCGCGACGACTGGACCGGAGACGATGAACTCGACCAGCTCGCCGTAGAAGGGCCGCTCTTTATGCACCGCGTAGTGCGCTTCCGCCAGTTCGCGGCTCGGCTGCAGCAGTTTGAGCGCGACCAGACGCAGGCCGCGCGTCTCGAAACGGCGAATGATCTCGCCTGCCAGGCGCCGTTCGACGCCGTCCGGCTTGACCATAATAAAAGTTCGTTCGATAGCCATTCTTTCCCCCATCGGTAGACTGCATGTTGTTCTGGATCGACGCCAAACCACAGCGCAATGCCGACCCTGCTGTTTTACGAGGGAGTATAGCACTGGAAACCTCGTCTCGTCAATCGGAGTTTGCATAATGACGGTTGCAGGAGAACGTGCTGGCAGCAGGAAATAGGTCAACAAAATGAACAATGTCACTGATCTAGCGCGGCCAGTTTGGCGCATTCTGGAATTAGGGCAGGTATGAGGTACCGTATCGAAGAATCTATTGAGTACCTTGCGGTTGAGTACACTGTTTTTCGATTGTACATGAGTCATGTACAAACAATGGAGCGACTGTAAATGCATTTCACGGACATTGAATCCGAATTGAGCTATGCCTATCTGCACGCCGTTGCCGCGAAGGCTGGGGTCGGTTGTCAGGTAAGTGCCCGCGCACTGGACAATATGGGGATTGACGCCACTCTTCATGTGAAACGTGATTTTGGACTGAATGCTATCCTTACCGAGCTTTCAATTCACATCCAACTTAAGGCTGCCGTCAGCATTTCCGCAGAAGGTGAAGCTCCCTTCTCGTACTTCTTCAAAGGCATTGCCCAGTACAACAGTCTGCGCGCCTTAACGACAATGCCCCCGAAGATCCTCATCGTATTGTGTTTGCCCAAAGATCGGGAGGAGTGGCTCACGCATTCTAACGAACAACTTTTGTTGAAACGGTGCGCATACTGGGTCAGTTTGCGTGGCGCCGAGGACGCGATTAATAGCAGCGGCCAGACAATACACTTGCCTCGAACACAAGTATTTTCCCCGGATGGACTGAACAATCTGCTGGCGAGAATTGCGCGTCAAGAGGAGATTCGCTATGACGGATAACCTACATCTGCTACAGGTGGCCAATGGGCTGCGCCCATTGGCGGTTCGGAACTATGCAGAGAGTCGGGGCTGGAAACAAGTCGTTGAACCGAAAGGTCGCCTATGGGTGCTGAATCACTCTCAATATAAGTTACGCCAGCTGCAGATCCCGATCGACTCGGAATTTGAAGGCTCAGATCAAGCCATGCTCGATGTGGCGTTACGATTGGCAGACATCGAGGAACGAGAGGTTACTTCTGTTCTCGCCGATCTTCTGCACGCCGACTCAGATACGCTGCGATTCCGGATGGCTACTTGGAAAACTCAGAGCGGCGATATATCGTTGTCTGAAGACATTAACTTGCGAGAGGGAGCCCGCCGCCTATTGCTCGCAGCAGCATCCTCGGTCCTCAATCCGGTTCGCCACCATCCTAGATTAAGCCGCAGCCCAGCCGAGCAGCTTGTTCGTTCTTGTCTCTCTGGTCAGACGGAGCTGGGCAGTTATGTTATGAAAGTGATGTGTCCGCTAAATGCGGTAGACAACGATACGATATTTACAGGAAGTAACCTTAGTTCGGAACTGTCTGATCCATTCGTAAGGCGTACAACCCGCCTGCTCATGCAGGCTACCTCCGGATTGGCGAAGAGTATTGAGGACGGCGATGTAGACAGTTTTCTGGAAAGTGATGCGCTAAAGCCAATGCTCAGTTGGAATCTATGCGATGCACTGCTTCGAATGAAGCCGGAGCATGAAGGTGCATTGGAACTGGGCGTCTCCTGGGCGTCCCGACCCGATCTAACGCCCCCAGCGGAAGTACCAGTGAAAGTATCTTTCAAAACGGATTATTTCCCCGAAATTGAGCGGGCTGCTCAGCGGCTACGCCCCTTGACCCCGGAAAACAAATCGGTCCTTTTAATAGGGACCGTCGAAAGCCTCAACGGCAGTGTTGGCGAAGACGAGAAACGAGCCGGGGAAGTTACTCTGGTTGTGTTCGTAGAGGATGAAGTTGTTCGTGCAAAGGCTGTTCTGGATTCCAAAAACTATGCATTCGCCGATATCGCCCACATGCAAGGCAATGCTTATGTAAAAATTGAAGGGATGTTACGACGCACTGGGCGAACAGCCCGCATCGAAAATGTAACTCGCCTTGAACTCCTCTAGACGTCTGGATCGAAGTCTGTGGTCAAGGAACTAAGGTAGGACTTACGTGGTTGCAGATCAAAACCGGGGTGAATTTACCCTCCTAAATGAGATCAAGGTGCGTAAGTCCTATAAGGAAATGAGTGCATCGAAAAAGGTGTCACTAAGCGCAAGAATTATACTGTCGAGTATGGTGTTATTTATGGTTCTGATAGAGCATGGATATGTTGAAAATGATCTCGAAGAGAGACTCTGCGGGGCTGCATTGCGCGGCGATATAGCAGCCGTGGAACGCCTGGTCAACCTTGGAGTAGATGTAGATGGCAAAAGTTTGAAATGGCACACTACCCCTCTGAAGGCTGCTGAAGCCAACGGACACGTCGGGATAGTGTGGTTTCTTCTAAAGCACCATGCGCATACTACAGAAACACTACCCGGGCAAAAGAATAGTCCTGATCCCTTTGTCGCAGGGAGTAATAATCTTACAGACCCTGATAATTTCGATTGTCGGTTTGCCAGGGAGCGTACTTCAGCGTGAGCCGCTGTTTTCCTGAGCGAGCATGATGGCGACAATGGAGCCGTTGGTCGCCAGGTTCTTGCCGAAGGCCAGTTTGACCGCAGCAGTGCCTGTGCGCAGGTTCGGCACCGAGACGGTTGGAGGAGAACTGTAGCCTGCGCCGCCCTGAACGATCTCATAGCCGATCACCACGCCGTTTTTGACCAGGGCATTGGCGACAGCCGGTCTGTTGGTCCAGAGTCCTCCGCGGCCGGGCACATAACGGTAGCAGTTCGAGGCCGCATCGAGATGCGCGTTGTCGACGCCGTACTTTCCGAGCGCGTTCAAGAGCGCGGCTTTGTTCTGCTGAACCTGTGCCGGCTCCGGTGCGCTGCCGGCCTGGGCAGGACGCACGTGGCTGAACGCTTCGCGGAAGATCTCCGGCGTCACACCCAGCGCGTTGGCGACGAGTATGACGGGCCGTCCTCTGTCGCGTGGATCGGTCTCATGACCCCCGGAAAAGACGACGGGAACCCGCGTGACCCCCGGTGCGAGCGCTCTAAGGGCGGCCGGCGCCGGTGTCTCGCCGCCATTTCCGCTCAGAACT
>JAYTGR010000669.1:0-4064 GCA_043733205.1 Chthonomonadaceae bacterium | reverse complement strand
CGACTCGCTGTTCGATGCGCAGCGTCTGGGCGACGGCTGGACCTGGGATGACGAACCCTACTACTACTCGGCTCAGGTCAGCGCGCTCAATCTCAATGAGAATCTTGTGAGCGTCCGCGTGTATCCCGGCAGGAAGGAAGGCGACCCTGTTCGCGTCGTCGTCACGCCCACCGATAGATACATGTCGGTCCAGAATATGGCCAAAACAGCTGCCGCGAAAACGAAATCCTCTCTCGGCGTGGACCGCACACGCGGGCAGAACACTCTGGTCATTACCGGGACACTGGCGCTCGATACGACGGACGAAGCCGCACCAAAAGTTCCCGTGACCGTCGAGGAACCGACTCAGTTTGCGCTGGCGGTCTTTCGCGAGGCGCTGGCGAAAGAGGGTATTCGAACAGGCAGCAAGCGCTTTGCTGCGCCGTCCGGCACGGTGTCTCTTGCGGAACATAAGTCCGTCCCTATGTCGGAGATGCTGAAACTCCTCAACAAACCCAGCGACAATCTGATCGCGGAGTGTCTGCTCAAGACTGTCGGAGCCATAAAGAAGGGGCAGGGTACGGCGGGTTCGGGCGGCACCGGAGCGCAGACTGCCCGCGCATTCTTCGCCTCCATCGGCATGGACGTCACGCATCTCAGTCAGGCAGACGGATCCGGCCTTTCCCGTTTCAATTTCGTCTCCCCTCGCGATTTCGTTCAGCTGCTCACGTATCTTCACGATCAGCCGAACTTCCCGGCGCTGTACGACTCCCTGCCGATCGCAGGCGTCGACGGCTCGCTGCGCAACCGCCTGAAAAACACGCTGGCGAGCAGCAACTGCCATGCCAAGACCGGCTATATCTCCCATGCCAGCAGTCTCAGCGGCTATATCACGACGAAAGACGGGGATATGCTCGTCTTCTCAATTCTGATGAACAATCATCTCACGTCGAACGCGCTGCCGGTCTCCATTCAGGACCGGATCGTGGTGCTGCTCGCCGACTACTCCCGAGCGGGAGCCGCTCATGCCCAGTAACGGACTGTCGCGCGCAGCCGTCCTGCCCGGCCCCGGTCTGCCGCCCGAGATCCGGACCTACGCGATTCCGGAAATCGAGCCCGGCGCGGCGCTGCTGCGCACGATCGCATCGGAAGTCTGCGGGACCGATGTCCATCTCCATCACGGGCGGCTGGCGGGAGTCCCCTACCCGCTGATCCCCGGCCATGTCAGCGTCGGCTCCGTCGAAGCCGTCGGCGGCGTCATCCTCGATGTCGAAGGACTGCCGATCTGCGTCGGCGATGTGGTGACCTTTCTGGACGTTCACGGAACCTGCGGCAGCTGCTGGTACTGCCTGGTCGCGAAGGCCGGGACACGGTGTCCGCACCGCCGTGTCTACGGAATCACCTACGGCGCCGACGATCCGCCCGGTCTGTCCGGCGGCTGGTCAGAATATATCTATCTCCGGCCTGGTACGAAGATCGTCCGCCTTGCTCCCGGCGTGAGCCCGGACACCTGGATCGGCGGGGGCTGCGGCCTCCCGACGGCGGTCCATGCCATCGAGCTGGCGCAGATAAAACTCGGGGACCGTGTTCTGGTGCAGGGCAGCGGCCCCGTCGGCCTCAGCTGCGCCGCACTGGCGATGCTGAGCGGAGCCGGCTGGGTCGGCATGATCGGCGCGCCGGAGAACCGCCTCCAGGCCGCAAGGCGCATGGGCGCCGACTGGACGATCGACGTGACGACGACCACACCGGAAGAGCGCAGGCGAGCGGTCGTCGACGCCGCCGGCGGCCGTGGTCCCGATATTGTCATCGAGGCCAGCGGAAATCCCAAAGCCGTTCTGGAAGGCTGCGAACTCGTCCGCGACGCGGGACGGTACATCATCGTCGGGCAGTATACCGACAACGGCGCCATCGAACTCAACCCCCATCTGCATATCAACAAGAAACACCTGGAAATCCGGGGCTGCTGGGGCTCCGATTTCTCCCACGTCTACCGGGCCATGCAGATGGCGGCGCGCTTCGGAAATCGTGTGCTATGGTCGTCGCTGATCTCGCGGCGTTATCGTCTGGACGAGGTCGGGCAGGCTCTCGCCGACGTAGAGGCTGGCCGTGTCGTGAAAGCGGTCGTTGTTCCTCATGAGATCCTCCCATGAGAACCATTCAAAGCATTCGCGAGAAGCTGACGGAAGATGGGGTATAAAATAGACACCATATCGCGTACGCTGCCGGCCGGCGCAGTCCGGCTGGCCGGTTTCCGTTGTGAAAGCCGTCGTTTGCTCTTCTGAAGAGGCCTCTATGCAGCATTCGGATACGACTTCCCAGCTAAATGCCCTGACACAGCGCTTTTATACCAAAGACGCTGCCTGCGAGACCACGCTCTCTTCCCTGATGGAATGTGTCCGGCCGGCGATTCGGAAACGCCTTCAGGATAAGCATATCGCAGGCGACGACCTGGAAGACCTCTATATGGAGACAGTGGAGCGCCTGCTGACGGCCACGCGGCGCAGCCGCGAACAGCAGGACCACCATATCGGCAACTATCTCAGCTACGCTCTGACCGTCGCCGATACCGTCTTCGAAGATCATATCCGGCGCACCAAGCCCAACTGGTGCCGCCTGAAACGCCGCATCCTCTACCTGCTCGACAACAAGACTGGAAACAAGATCTTCGCCCGCTGGCGTCTCAGTCTGCGCTGGCTGGGCGGCCTCTTCACCTGGCAGGGGCAGAACTTTCAGCCTACTCCGAACTACAGCGTGCTCTGCACCTCTCCGGAAGCCCTCTGCAGCCTGGTCTATGCGCATCGGTCCCCGGAACAGGTGCCGCTGCCGGAGCTGCTGGCACGCCTCTTCCGATGGCTCGAAACTCCCCTCGAACTGGACGAACTGACAAGTCATGTCGCCCAGCTGCAGGGGATTTCAGATCATGTTCCTCACTCTCTGGAAGGTTTGGCGATGGTCGCTGACCGCGATATCGACCATTTCCTCCCTCCCTCTGCCCACGACGTCGCGTCGGAAGTGATGGAAGCGCTCTCCAGCGAACTGTTCCGCAAGCGTGTGTGGGACATACTCTGCGAAGTGCCTCCACGCCAGCGCATGGCGCTCCTCTTCGCAATGCCCCGCGAAGAGGTGCTGCTGCTTGGCCGAGTCACAGAGATCGCCGCTGCCGTCGATCTGCCTCTGCCCCAGTTCGCACTCCTATGGCAGCAGCTGCCGCTGTCAGATAAAGAGATCGCAGAACGGCTGGAGATCACACCCAAGCAGGTTTCCAACCTGCGCAAATGTGCGAGAGAGCGCATCTTTCGGTGGCTGGCGCGTAAAGATGCGGAGCCCGAGCAGCATAGCAATCGGTAGCGTCCATCCGTGATGCAAACGCCCGTGCTCCCCGTAAACAATGCGAAAGGAATCCCAATTTGATCTTCCCGTGCAGTAGACTGAGCCCCTTTCCGGCGTCTGTAACAAACTATCACCATGGTTAACCACCTCTCGCTCGAACAACAGACGCGCTACTGTACGGGAGCCATCGTCAGCGAAGATGAGCTGCAGGAGATAGATACCCATCTGTCCGGCTGTGTCTCCTGTCGCGATGCCCTCTTTCACGCGCTCCAGGAGAACACCGGCACACTGCGCCGGTCGCTTCTGCCTGCCCGCGACGAGTCGCACTGTCTCGATGACCAGACGATGACCGGCTACGTGCGCGGCCAGCTCGACGCCACCGATCGTGAAGTGGTGGAGACGCATATCGCGCTCTGTCCGCGCTGTGCGGAGGATATCGCATCGCTGCAGGCGTTCCATGAACAGATGCTGCGTTTCGACTGGACGACGCTGCCAGCCGAGACTTTCCGCGAACGGATGCGGCGCTGGTTCCACTTTCACGAAGTCGGGCCGCTGCCCACTTTCAGGCAGATCCATACGTGGTGGGATCACTACACGCTGACCGGACGCATCATCACCGCGCTCATCGTCGGTCTGCTGCTCGGCCTGCTGCTCGGTGACAGGGCTGCCGTTCTGCAGCCGGTCAGCGCGATCATTCTGCGGGTGCTGGGCGCGCTTGCCACCCCCCTGATCTTCGTGGCGATCATCCATGCGTT
>JAYTGR010000668.1:0-1308 GCA_043733205.1 Chthonomonadaceae bacterium | reverse complement strand
CGGCCGGAGAGGCCGGGATTGCTCTCCGCTATCCCGCGCTTGACCGCCTCTTCGAAGCGCTGCCGCATCGTCGCGGGCAGGGACTGTTCACTGTCAGGCCGGCTGCGCGGTTTCACCGTATCATCGACGAAGCCGAAGCCATCGACCGGATCGTAGCGCAGGATCAGGTCGAAGCGCAGGCTCTGGAAGTAGGCTGTGAAAAACTCGTGCGCGGTCAGATAGCTGCCGCGCCAGAGAAACTGGTCGTGAATATTGCCATAGAGCAGAACATGTTTGCGCCGCTGCGTCTGTTTCTCGAAGTCGAGTATCCAGCGGGACGAGAGCGGGATGTCTCCTGTAAGATCCGTCATTCCGTGTGCTCCCGGCTCCTGGCCGGAATCGTGTCAGGCAGGCTTTCCGCCCTGCGCAGTGTGCGCTGCGGGTCTTTGTCTTCCCACCAGATCTCGCTCGCCTCGACATGAAACTCCGCATTGAGGCGCGCATGCATCTCGGTCAGCACCTTTTCGCCTTCGTCGCAGGCCAGCGCAGTTTCGCCTCCGACGGCCGCCTCTGTCGTCTTCGTATAGCCGTCGATCTCGTACCAGACTTCGCCTTCGACCGGCACACTGACGGCGATCGATTTGCCGGCGGCGTTGGCGGCGCAGACGATCTGCGCGGAAGCCGGATGCTCCGGATGCTCGGCGGTCGGATCTGTGACAAGGAACCCCATGTTCGCGAGCGACTGCACGATCCCTCGGGCGATGTAGTCCCGCCGATCGGCCTTCAGCTGCGCTGCCTTCGCCTCGGCGATCAGCGTGGCGGCGCGGCGGCTGGCCTCCTCCAGAAAAGCCGGCGTCTGTTCGCACTCCGCGATACGCTCGGTCTCCGCTCCCAGGCTGGCGATGCTCTGTCGATGCCAGCGCATGACCATCGGGTCGGCCTGCAGTCCGACAATCAGGGCGTGCAGCTCTGTCGAAGCCTGCCGGACCGCGATGCGCTGCGCGCGCTGTCGGCGCTGCTCTTCTTCCTCTGCCTGCCGCATCGCCCACGCGGCCCTGTCGCGATGTTCGGCGACGGCGCGGTGAACCTGATAGATCAGGTCGGGAATGCGCGCGGCGGCTTCGCGGATCGCGGAGTCGGACTGCGCGGCCGCGAGAACCGTGTGGACGGCGTCGCACTCGGCGCGCAGGCGAACGACCTCCTGCGGCTCCAGCGCATCCCGCTCCTGAAGCATCACATAAGCGTCCCGCATCTCCACGAGGCAGACATTCCGGGTAGCGTCCAGACGCCGCTGCCGCTCCGCCTCCGCCGCCTCCCGCCGCAGCTCGG
>JAYTGR010000667.1:0-1308 GCA_043733205.1 Chthonomonadaceae bacterium | reverse complement strand
ATCTGTCCGGTCGCCCGCAGGCCGATCCCGATCGGAATCAAAGGCCGCACCAGCCAGGGCGTCGTCGCGCGATAGTGCTTCTTGTAGAACAGATACTGGCTGCGGTGAAACTCATAGGTCATACGGGTAGGCACCTTATCCGAACTCTTGCCGATGAGGTGATAGATGACGGCGGCAGGAAAGTAGGCCACACGCCAGCACGTTCCTTCGCCTATTGGGGTATGGTTGACGCGCCAGCACAGGTCGACATCTTCACAGTACATATAGAAATCCTCGTCGAAGCTGCCGATCCGATCCAAAAGACTGCGGCGCATCATCAGGGCGGCCCCCGATACCCACTCCACATCGCGGGGGGTCGCATGGTCCCAGTCTGTCATCAAGTAGTTGGTATTGAAGCGATTGTTGGGGAAAAGCCTGCCGAGCGGCGTGTTACGGAAGAAGCCGGTGCCCAGGTTAGGATAGCGGCGGCACGAGTACTGCAGCGAGCCGTCGGCGTTGAGCAGTTTCGGGCCGACGATGCCGATGTCAGGATGGGCGTCGGCATAGCCCACCAAAGCAGCCAATGCCCCTTCCATCACCACCGTATCGGAGTTCAGAAAGAGCACATACCCGCCTCTTGCCTGGGGGAGAGCGGTATTGTTGCCCGCGCCGAACCCGAGATTGATCGGATTGCAGAGCAGATGAACGTTTGGGAACAGTTCGCGCACCATCTCCCGGCTCCGGTCCTCACTGGCGTTGTCCACCACGATCACCTCGAAGTCGAGGCCAGGCTGCGGACACTCCAGCGACCGCAGGCATTTCTCCAGCAGATCCTGCGTATTCCAGTTCAAAATAATGACCGATAGATCCACACACTCTCCCGTCCGTCCCGTAATATCACTTTTTTCTTTGTCGTGCCTGCAGCCAGGCGT
Organism: Chthonomonadaceae bacterium; assembly: GCA_043733205.1. Taxonomy (GTDB): domain Bacteria; phylum Armatimonadota; class Chthonomonadetes; order Chthonomonadales; family Chthonomonadaceae; genus JANXLO01. Next base: position 397 of record JAYTGR010000667.1, on the reverse strand, counting down.
GGGGCCAGGAGGCCAAAGCGATCAGCGCGCGCAGCGGCCAGAACCGCAGGGCAGGGTAGTGCTTGGCATAGAACTGCAGCAGGCCCCTCCGCGACTCCCATGCCATCGCCGCTCCGACCTGTAGGGTGCTCGCGCCGCCATAATGAATGATCTCGACATCCGGGGTGAAATAGATCTTCCAGCCTGCCCGTTTGCAGCGCAGGCACCAGTCCACCTCATTGAAAAAAATCGGGAACGCCTCGTCCAGCATCCCGACCTGCTCCACGACTGCGCTGCGCATGAGGAGGAACGTGCCCATCGGCTGATCGACTTCGGCGACATGCGCATAGTCGAACCAGGTCATTCGGTAGGCTCCGAACAGCCGGCTGTTCGGAAAGAATCGACTGAGGCCGAGCAG
>JAYTGR010000666.1:0-1308 GCA_043733205.1 Chthonomonadaceae bacterium | reverse complement strand
CACTCTGGAGCCTGCCGGAGTGGGACCGCGCCCCGGAGATCACACGCGTCTTCCCGCTGCGAACCGCCAGCACCGTCGCGGCCAATGCCTTCGGCGGGCCGGTCTATATCGTCGTGCCGGCGCGTTCGCGCCTCGGCACGATCCAAATCACGATTCAGGGCGGGGTGGAAGCGCCGCTCTTCGTGCGCGGTCAGACCGATCTGGCAGCATGGAAAGAGAAAATTCGCAGCGCGCCTGCGCCGTGGGCGGAACTGCAGGGCAATAATGTCATTCTCACCGTTCCGTCCCGCGTCGTGCGCACACTGGACAATCCGGAAGAGCTGATGGCGCTCTGGGATCGGGCGATGGACGATGTCGCCGATCTCGCGGCCATTCCCCGCCACCGCCTGCGGCCGGAACGCTATGTCACGGATCGGCAGATCAGCGCGGGCTATATGCACTCCGGCTATCCCATCATGATGGGGCTGGATGTCGCGGAGGCCGCTGTCAGCACCAAAACGATGACGTCGAACGGCCATGCAGGGGTCTGGGGCTTCTTCCACGAGGTGGGGCACAACCATCAGGTCTCGGACTGGACCTTCAACGGCACGGGTGAAGTGACCAACAACATGTTCGCGGTCTACGTCTTCGAAAAGGAGTTCGGCATCACGCAGTCGCAGCATCCCGCCCTGGTTCCGGCGCGGATGCAGGAGCGTCTGCGCAAATATATTGCGGCTGGCGCGGACTTCGAGAAGTGGAAGAACGATCCCTTCCTGGCTCTGACCATGTATATCGAACTGCAGCAGGCATTCGGCTGGGATGCTTACAAAAAGGTGTTTGCCGCATACCGCGCGCTCCCGCCCTCCGAGCGTCCGAAGACTGAAAGGGAGCAGCACGATCAGTGGATGGTCCGCTTCTCCCATGCGGCCGGCAAAAACCTGGGACCGTTTTTCCAGGCCTGGGGCGTCCCAACCTCCGAATCCGCGCGGCAGTCCCTCAACAGCCTGCCCGCCTGGATGCCCGCCGGCTTCCCCACCAAGTCCTGACTGGCATCTCAACCGTGCCTGTTGTGCTGGCTTCCCTCAAAAAGCAGTATCGGCTGGACGGGAAGCGGATCTATATGACAGGCCATTCGAACGGGGGCGTTTTACCTATCTGCTGTTGGCCAAACGGAGCGACATGTTCGCTGCATCTGCCTTCCTAGCGAATGATTGTCGTGCCCGCCGGGCGCTGGTCTTCCCGTTCGGCGATTCTTGCCAGCAGCGGGAGATCGTGAACCCGAATAACGCGCCCGTTCAAGTCGATCGCGCCGCGCTCCTTGAGACTGTG
>JAYTGR010000665.1:0-1309 GCA_043733205.1 Chthonomonadaceae bacterium | reverse complement strand
GGCAGAGGGCGGGCAGGAGCGCTGCCAGCGCCAGAACGGATCGAGAGGCCGCCTGACGCTGCCGTGTCGTGTCCAGAATAGCCCTGATGCGGGCTTCTGCCAGCGGCAGGCGCGCCATCGGCATGGCAGAGAGGGGAAGACGCTTGTTTTCGGACTGCATGGTACGAACCACCTCCAGGATTTGAGAAGCATAATCGGGAGCCGAGAATCCTGCCGACAGGACGCAGTCGTCACAGGCCAGCTCCGTCTCATGGCTTAGTCGGCGCGCAGCGATCCAGACGAACGGCACGCACCAGTAGAGCGCACACAGGCTCTGCGTCAGCACAAGCCAGGCCCAGTCGCGTCGCCGGACATGCGCCAGCTCATGGAGCAGGGCGGCGCGACAGCGGACATTTGTCTCCAGAGCATAGGAGGCTGGCAGCAGGATGATCGGCCGCCGGATCCCCCATGTGATCGGGGCGCGCAGCCTGCTCTCCGGCGCAGCAATTCGCAGCGCGACCGGCTGCCGAAACCCCAGCCGATCCGCACCAGCTCTCGCGGCCTCCTGAACTTCCGGCGGCGTCTCCATCGAGAGCAGCCCCCATCGGCGCAAAGTGACCAGGCCCGTGACGACGCGGACGAAGAAAAAAGCCGCACCAATGCCCCAGAACAGCATCAGCAGCGACGGTAAGCCGATAACCGACAATCGATAAGAGGCGGGGGCCGGAGGAGAGGCCATCGTGATCGCAACCCCGTGAATCGGCACCGAATCTCCAATGGAATGTTCCGGCCGTACTGCCTCCTGCCGTATTCGGGATGCGGGCAGGGCAGGGGCGGGCGCAGACTGCCTTCGAGTGGACGCCGCAGTCATGCTGTCGGCAGGGAGAGGTTCGCCGTGGCCAAGCGGCAGCGGCGGGGTCCAGACCAGCAGCATCGGGAGAAGGATCAGGCTGACAAAAGCCATCTGCCAGCCCAAGGCACGGCGTGCTGCGGAAACACGCCTTAACAGCGGCGCAAGGAGCAGAAGCAGGAGCAGCCAGCCGCCCCCTCGGAGCAGGGTCTGTTCTAAAAGAGAGAGCCAGAATTCAGAGGAAGGCATGCTTCATTTCTCCTCGGCGCGCGCCTGTTCGATCAGGCCGGTAAGGCGGTCCAGCTCTTCTGCGGAAAGCCGTCCGTCCGTCGGCGCAACCAGCGCCGCCACGACCCTCTCGACGCTGCCGCCGAAAAATGTCTGTACGAGATGGGAAAGCGCCTGCTGTGCAGCGTTTTGCGGCGGGTGGGTAGGGGCGTAGACGTAACGCAGCCCGTCCTGCGTATGCCGGACATGCCC
>JAYTGR010000664.1:0-1309 GCA_043733205.1 Chthonomonadaceae bacterium | reverse complement strand
CGCCCGCGTGGCCCATCCGCTTGCCGGGAGGAGCGGTGCGGCCGCCGATGAAGCCGATGACCGGCTTGGTCATCGTTTTGATGTACTCCGCCGCCATCTCCTCGTCGCTGCCGCCGATCTCGCCGACCATGACGATCAGTTCCGTCTGCGGGTCGGCCTCGAACATCGGCAGAACATCGATGAACTTGGTGCCGATCATCGGATCGCCGCCGATTCCGACGCCGGACGACTGGCCGAAACCGGCGCGCGTCAGTTCGTCGGCGATTTCATAGGTCAGAGTGCCGCTGCGGGAGACCAATCCGATCGGGCCGGGTGTGAAGATCATGCCGGGAATAATGCCGATCTTGCATTTGCCGGGTGTGATAAGACCGGGGCAGTTCGGGCCGATCAGGCGCACGCCGCCGCGCGCCTTCAGGATCGCATTGACGCGGATCATATCTTCGGTCGGGACGCCCTCGGTGATGCAGATGACGAGTTCGATGCCTGCGTCTGCCGCTTCGAGAATCGCATCCGCCGCGTTGAACTTCGCCGGAACGAAGATGACCGACGCGTTCGCCCCTGTCTCCTTGACCGCTTCGCGCACCGTATTGAAGACGGGAACGCCGTGTATGCTCTGGCCGCCTTTGCCGGGGGTCGTGCCGCCGACGACTTTCGTTCCGTATTCGATCATCTGCTGGGTGTGAAAGCCGCCGTCGCGCCCGGTGATGCCCTGCACCAATACACGGGTCGTCTCATCTATCAGAATGCTCATGCTTTATCAGGCTCCATAAGGGGATTGGGGGTGTCTTCCTCCGCAAGGAGGATTTCGCCGTCCGCGTCGCAAAAACCTTCGCTCGGAACATAGATTATTCCGTTCGTGTATGCGGCCAGTGTGCGCAGCAGGACATCGAGTGCGGCCCAGCCAGGGTGATCGTCGTCTGCCAGCAGCGCCGGCAGGATCACCAGATCGTAGATCGCTTCGCTCCGCCGCACATGATCGCCGACAATCAGGCCGCCAGCCAAATCGGTGGTGTTGACGATCATGTGCAGGCCCGACGCGATCGCCTCCACAGCCTCGTCCTCTTCTGCGGCAGCGCTGCGCTCGATCAGACAGATCTCGTGCAGTTCCGGCTGCGTCCAGCGAACAAAGGCCGCTTCCCAATCGGTCAGCGTGAGATCCTCCTCACTGGCTTCTCCGACGATGTCCAGCGTCAGCTGGATAGGGTAACCGGCTGCGGTCAGCGCATCCCGCAGAACCCGCAGGGGCGGAGCCTCGGCCGTCAATGCGAAAATACGCAGGGGAATGTCTTCCATCGGTGCCTCACTTTGC
>JAYTGR010000663.1:0-4072 GCA_043733205.1 Chthonomonadaceae bacterium | reverse complement strand
TGAGCCACAGCACATTCGGCGCGCCGGGGATAGGACCGACGTGGGCGGGGCCTGGAGCGTCCTGCGGATAGTACAGAACCTGCGGCAGATACCTCGGTGCGGAGGACTGCGCTGCAAGCTGTGCGGAGTAGGCGTGCAGCCACTCCACGCGATCCGGCGTGTTCAGCCACGAGGCATTGGCCGTTCCGGCATCCGGCGCGGTGCTGCCCTCGAAGAAGCCTTTGATCCCTGTCTGCTTCATCTCATCGAGGATATTGAACAGGGCGATCCGCGCGGCGGTCGCAGATGAACCTGCCGGAGGATCGGGGCTTACCGCTGCGGGCACAGGTCCATTGGGCGCGACTTCCGTCGCCAGGTACCACATCGGGCGCGCGGCCTGCTCGATCGCACTGAGGGCCGGACCCAGCTGCCCCGCGATAGAAGGCTTGCCGTGGGTGGACACGCCGAGGCCATCGAAACCCTCGACCTCCGCATTCAGAAAGATCGGGTGGTTCTGAGTCCAGGTGTAGACGACCGGCACATCGACGACCTGATGTTTCAGAACCTCGGCAAGACTGCGCATATAGTTCGCGATGCTCTCGTTGCGGAACTGGCGAAAGTCGCTCCAAAAGCTGGACTTGGTCGAATCGATAGGCAGTATCCGACCGTTCTCGGGATCGAAAAAATAGCCGAGGCCGCGATCGCCGAGCCAGAGGGGCACGTAACGCGCCAGTTCGCCGTGCGATTTCGGCGCATTTTCGCCCATGGCCCAGCGGGAGCGCGCATCCTCAACTCCGGGATACGTGCGCTCCAGCCAGCTCTCCCACTCCAGCCGGAACCCTTCGGATTCAGGAATAATGGTTTCGTACTCGTCGGCGAGGCCAAGGTGGCGGGCCAGCGGATCCAGCAGGAAGCGCAGGCCTTTGCCGAATTTGATGCCGCCCAGGTAGGCCAGAAGGCGGTCGCGATAGTCGTCGTAGCCGGACCAGAGGTCGGGGCAGGCGCCTTCGGCGCCGATGGGCAGGGTTTTATGCGGATAGAGCAGGCCGATGAGTTTGCCGGAAGACTTGCCCGGCTCCAGGGGCACGCTGAGGAAGTCGTCTTTGATACCGAAACGACTGGCCAGGATGACGTGATACTCGCCGCTGTTGCTGTCCTCCATGACCGTTACCAGGCCGGAATCGGCATGGGAAGCGCGCCAATGGGCGGTCAGACTGTCGGCTTCAAAATACCGATAGCTGGCAGGCTTGACCACGAATCCGCTCAGGGGTTTGGCGATCCCGGGGCCAAAACCGAGACCGTACCGAAATCCGTTGGTTTCCAGCTGGTCGAGCAGCCGCTGAAAGGCGGCCGCAGGAATGTCCGGCAGGGATTTCGAGGGCGCGATCAGCACGTCTAAAACGCCCTTCGCCTGCAGCGCTGTGAGAGTGCGCACGTCCTCCTGCCAGGCCGCGTCGGAACTATCTGCCAGCGACTTCGGGGTAAATGCGCCGCCTACGGGGAGGTAGGGCACACCGTCCCACAATAACGAGTGGGAGGATGTGACCGTCCACGGATGTTTCGCGCCCTGACGATCCGTGTAGACCTCCGTATGGATACTCGGAGGAGGCGTCAGCGCAGGCTGGGCTAAAAGATTTCCCTTCGCCTGGCTTTGCTTGGTCTGCCTCTGCCTGACCTGACTCTGCGCAGAACAGGCGGCGACAGCAAGGCAGACAAGCAGCCCGGAGACGAGGCTCCTGCGGAGAAGATAGGCCGGTACAGAGGTGCGTCGGTGCATAGGCTTTGGGCTTTCGGGAACGTTCGCCGACAGCCGGGAAGGCGCATCGCGAACGGGGAGCGTGCCGGTGGGAACTTGTCAGTACTCGTCCACCGGAGAGAAGTGAATCACAGTCACGGTGTCTTCCACGGAGATGTCGTCGGAGTAGATCCGCCGCATGAGATGAACGATATCGTCGGCGGTGCGGAACTCCGGATTCTCTTTCTGGATCTCCCGAGGAGAGAGCTGATCGATGGTCTTGACTTCGACACGATCCAGAATGGCGGTGAAGAGCTTCTGACGGCGTCCGAACCGCGGTCCTACCGTGATCCAGATCAGCATACCGGCCTGATATTTGTCGGATTTGTCGCCCTGGCGTATCGTGATGGTTTTGCGGCCATTGCGCAAGACCTCTTCGTAGTATTCGGCATAGAAGTTCATTGCGAACATGGAACGGGCCTGCTTTCCTGCAAGGGCTGTTACGCACTTGCTTCGTCTGAATGGACGCGATGGAGTGCGTCAAAGGTTCGGCGGAGGGGGCTGCTACATCTTGTCGGGAGCCGTGACGCCCAGCAGAGTCAACAGGTTGCGCAGTACGATCCGCGCGCCGTTGACCAGCGCGAGGCGCGCTGCAGTCACTTCGGGCGAGATGCTCTCGTCGGTGCCGGGGAGCACCCGGCAGTTCTCATAGAAGACGTTCAGCAAACTCGCCAGATCCATGGCAAAGCGAGTCAATCGGTGCGGTGCGAAGTCGGCGGCAGAAGAGGTGACTTCGCTGGGATAGTCGGTCAGTTTGCGCAGCACCTCGAGTTCGCTGGGGTGGGTCAGACAGGAGAGAGCGATGTCTGAAGCAGGTTCGCGGGCCAGCCCGCGCTCTTCCGCCGTCCGGAGGATATTGCTGAGGCGCGCATGCGCATACTGCACATAGTAGACCGGGTTGTCGTTGCTCTGCTTCTTAGCCAGCTCCACATCGACGGTCGCCGGGGTCTCGTACGAGTTCAGGAGGAAATAGAAGCGGGCGGCGTCCTTGCCGATCTCGTCTATCAGATCTTCCTTCAGTTCGATGACGTTGCCCTTGCGTTTGCCCCCGATGACCGCTTCGCCATCGCGCACCAGAGAAACCATCTGTGTCAGCACGATCTGAAGGTTTTCGGGGTCGTAGCCGAGGGCGGCTACGCCGGCCTTCAGGCGGCCGACATAACCGTGATGGTCCGCGCCCCAGATGTCGATCAGATGCGTATAGCCGCGCTGAAACTTGTTGTCGTGGTAGGCGGCGTCGGCGGCGATATAGGTCGCCTTCTCGTTCGAGCGGATAAGCACGCGGTCTTTGTCGTCCCCAAGTTCGGTGGAGCGTAGCCAGAGCGCGCCGTCCTTCTCGTAGGCATAGCCGCGCTCTTTCAGTTTCGCGATCGTTCTGTCCACAGCCCCTGACCGATAGAGGCTGCTCTCGAAGAACCACGAATCGTAGTGCAGTCCAAAGGCTTCCAGGGCTCCTCGCTGCGAGGCGATCATATAGCGCAGAGTCGCTTCGCGGAAATAGGCGTTTCGTTCCGCCGGATCGCCGCCTTCGTACCGTGAACCGACCTCGGCGATGACCTTGGCGGCTATCTCGCGGACGTAGTCGCCGGGATAGCCCTTCTCCGGAAAGTCGATCGTACTCCTGACGGCGGCGTTCTCCGCCTCAGCAGCTCCTGGCTCCGTTCGGCCGTCGGCGAAGCTGAGAGGATGGCCCAGATGCTGCAGGTAGCGGGCGATCACAGACTCGGCGAAGATCTCCATCTGCGTAGAGTTCAGGGCATCGTTGACATAGAACTCCCGGCCGACCTCGCAGCCCTGGGAGGCGAGCAGATTGCCGAGAACATCGCCGAGCGCGGCTGCGCGTCCGTTGACGACGCTGATCGGGCCGGTTGGGTTCGCGCTGACGAATTCGATCAGCACCTTCTCGCCCGCCCGCGTCTGCGCAGTCCCAAAACCTGTGTCTTCGGACTCGATTCGCGGCAGCACGGCGTGCAGCCAATCGGGTTTCAGGTAGAAGTTGATGAAACCGGGGCCTGCGAGATCTGTGCGTGCGATCAGCGGATTGTCGGCAGGCAGGTGGCGCAGAATATGGTTTGCGATGACGCGGCTGTCGTTGATCCCCGTGGCTTTTTTGAGGGAGAGTGCGACCGTGCTGGAGAAGTCGCCATGCTCCTTCTGGCGCGGCGTGACCAGAGGAACGGCGAAATCTTCGTCGGAAAGGGTGAATTCCCCTGCGTCCCGAGCCGCAAAGACAGCGCGGCGGACGAGGGCGGCGAGATCGTCAGTTATCACACAAAACTCCTTAGAGGGAGAGAGTAG
>JAYTGR010000662.1:0-1312 GCA_043733205.1 Chthonomonadaceae bacterium | reverse complement strand
CTTTGGCCCAAAAAGAGGCGCTGGTTCAGCAGAATGTCGGTGCCGTCAACACACTGCATCAGGGCTTCGCTTATCCCTATCTCAGCCCACCGGGGCGCTCTATCACCACAGTATTTCCGTATTTTGCCAAATTTCGCAGTATGGCTCGCTTGCTGTCTCTGCGCGGACAGGTGCGGACGGCGCGCGGCGACTGGAGCGGGGCTGCAGACAGTTACCTGGACGCTATGACTCTGGGAGAAGATATTCCCCACGGTTCGGTTCTGATCGGCTGCCTTGTGGGTGTCGCCTGCGAGGCCATTGGACGCCGGCCCATGTGGGCGACGGTGGAGCATCTGAATGCCGTGCAGTCCCGAGCGGCGGCGCAGCGCCTGCAGAGTATCATGGGCAGAAATTTCCCGTACTCCGATACCCTTCAGGAAGAAAAACGGTTTGGGCAGGCTGCCATGCTGGAGATGTTTAACGATCCCAAGAAGCGCAGCGCTTTCTTCGGGGCCGATCCCCAGGCCGATCCCGGCACCGCAGCCGCGCAGTCGATGTCCGTCTTCTTCTATCTGACCTACAGCAAAAGCCGTATCATAAACAACTATACGACGTACATGGACCAGAACTCTGAGTTGGCGCGGAAGTCCTATGGCCTCCACCTGCCCCCTCCGCCTCTGCCCTCAGATCCGATCAACAAAGCCCTCCTGCCCGTCTTCTCGCAGGCCCGCCTGAAAGGGGTGATCAGCGAAACCCAGAACGGCCTGCTGCTCGTCATGCTGGCTCTGCACGCCTTTCATCTGGAACACGGCCGCTTTCCGGTATCGCTGGCAGAACTCGCTCCTGTCTACCTGAAGAGACTTCCGGACGATCCGTTCGCCGCGCAGGGAACATTCAAGTATAGTATCAAGGGTAAAAGTTATACTCTCTACAGCGTCGGGCCGGATGGCAGGGACGACGGCGGCACGCTCATCGACGATCCCAGGCAGTCGGCAAACGGCAACCCTAACGCCCGCTACTTCATCAACGAAAACAGCATCGGCGATGTGGTTGCAGGCAAAAATATATTCTAGTTCCAGCATTTCGTACTGTCAGGAGAGAAATTTATGCAGAGCTCGCGTCCTCGTTCCGCATCCAGATCCGGCCGCCGATCCGTCCGCATTATGGCCGGCATTACGGGGCTGTGCATTGTGGGTCTGGTGGGGCTCTGGTGGCATCTTGCCGGCGGCGAGCCTGTCCTCGTGGTGCCTAATCCTGTCATGCCCAGTCCCAACGCTTTCGACTGCTATACGGCGGCAGGGCGTGGGGTGGTCAATACTAAACAGATCGACGA
>JAYTGR010000661.1:0-4083 GCA_043733205.1 Chthonomonadaceae bacterium | reverse complement strand
AGGGGTTGGGGCTCGGGACCTCCGAGAGCGTGATGGTGGCGACCGCCTGCTTCTCCCGATGAAAATCGAGGATGCGTCCAAGATCGAAGTCGGTCAGGACATCTCCGTTGAACACCGCGACCGCTTCCCCTGGAAACCGGTCGGCCGCATTGCGGATCGCGCCGCCTGTCCCCAGCGGCGTCTCCTCGATAGCGTAGCGCATCCGCACGCCGAACCGTGAACCGTCGCCGAAATGGCCTTCGATCTTATCCGCCATGTAGTTGGTCGCGAACACCAGATCGTCGATCCCGTACTGCTTGAGCAGCGCGACCTGATACTCCAGAAACGGGCGGTTGGCAACCGGGACCAGCGGCTTGGGCCGATGATAGGTTACGGGCCTCAGACGCGTCCCCAGCCCGCCCGCAATGATAATGCCTTTCATAGACAGTGTTTATCCTTAATAGTCCTCTCATGAGAGACGTAAATCAGCGAATGTTCAACGCCCCCATATTCCCCGTCCGACTGCGTTTCTCCTGCCTGTTACGCCCCCAGGTCACGGAAATGCGCACCGAATCGGCTGGGAATTTTCGTGGCGCTGGAAGGCACCGAAGCTGCTTTCGCAGCCCAAAGGGGGGGTAGGCAGGACAGCCCGCTCGCCTGCGGGCGGACTTTACAAAATGGATCGGGCATAGTATACTTAATCAATCAAGTTTTAGTGATGCAAAGCCTGTACTTGACAAACGCGGTGATGAAGGCGAGCAGCGATATGGGGTTTTTCAATTCTAAACTGCGCTATGCATTGTGCGCTGCCGTCGATCTGGCGATGCAGTCGCAAACGGAAGCGTGCCAGAGCCGCGAGATCGCTCAGCGGCAAAACATCCCCGGTCCCTATCTGGATCAGATCCTGGCTTCGCTGAAGAGCGCGGGAATCGTGCGCAGTGTACGCGGCGCAGGCGGCGGCTATAATCTGGCGCGCTCGGCGGAGCGTATCAGCGTCGGCGATGTCGTGCGGGCGCTGATGCGGGGAGACAGGCTCTTTTCCAGCCATAGCGAAGAAGAGACGCTGGAGGTCAATGCTCCGGGCGTGACATGGATCGTTCGTAATTTCGAGGAACAGGTAGAGGACGACCTGTCCCGCCGCCTGAACGCCACCTCGCTTGCCGATTTGGCGCGGCGTAAAGCCGAAATAGACGACTCGCTCAGCATTATGCCGGATATTTAGAGGTCGAAGGGGATCGAGGAGACAACATCATGCGCATCGCAAACAGTGTTACAGAACTGATCGGTAATACCCCGCTCGTCAAGCTGAACCGGGTTTCCGCTGGCCTTAAGGCGACTATCGTCTGCAAGCTCGAATATTTCAACCCGCTCTCCAGTGTCAAGGACCGTATCGCGGTTGCGATGCTCGAAGCTGGCGAGAAGTCGGGGAAGCTGAAGCCGGGGATGATCGTTCTGGAGCCAACGAGCGGCAACACGGGCATCGGTCTGGCCTTTGCCTGCGCGGCGAAGGGCTATGCCTGCCGCCTCCTTATGCCGGAGACCATGTCGCAGGAGCGCCGAATCTTGCTGCGGGCGCTCGGCGCGGAGCTGGTGCTGACGCCGGGGGCCGAGGGCATGCTGGGCGCTATCCACCGCGCTGAAGAGATCTCGGCGGCGGAACCGGGCAAATTCTACGTACCCCAGCAGTTCGACAACCCTGCCAACCCCGAAATCCACCGTAAGACGACCGCAGAGGAGATCTGGCGCGATACGGATGGGCAGGCCGATATCCTCGTGGCGGGCGTCGGTACAGGCGGCACGATCACGGGCATCGGCGAGGTGATGAAAGAGCGCAAACCGGGCTTCCGTGTCGTTGCAGTCGAGCCGGCGACCTCCGCCGTCCTCAGCGGCAAGCCGCGCGGGCCGCATCCCATTCAGGGTATCGGAGCCGGTTTCGTGCCCAAGAACCTCAACACGCATATCTACGACGAAGTCATCGCCGTGGAAGCCAGCGACTCTATGGACATTGCCCGCCGTCTGGCCAAAGAAGAAGGGATTTTCGCAGGGACCTCCTCGGGAGCAGCGGTCTGGGCCGCCCTGCAGGTCGCGGCCCGCCCTGAGAGCGAAGGTAAGATGATCGTCGTCATCATCCCCTCCACCGGCGAACGCTACCTCTCGACCCCAACCTACTCGATCTACGCGGACTGAGGCGTCTCGTGTCCAATTCTGTCCCCGTCTCGGGAAGGGAACGGGGGTTACGTAAGCAGGAACTCTGCCCCTTCCAGGCCACTGCTGAATGCCTGATAGACGCGCCCGTTTTCCGGGCGGAGAGCATCACCGCAGACGACGAGGCGGGAAGCGGAGCCGACGGGATTGACGGCGCTGAAGTCGGCCATACCATGAGGATGGGAGAATCGCCAGCGTTTTACCTGCTGCCAGGCCGGATGCGCGTAAGCGCTGCCGAAAAGGATGCGCAGTTCGCGGAGCGTCAGGTCCAGCACCTCCGCATTGGAAGCATAGTAGAGTTCCTGGGAGATCGCTGGCCCTAACTGTGCGATCAGAACGGCCTCGCCCTGCGGCACACGGGACGGCCCTTTGGTCTGCTCGAAGGCCAGCCAGAGCAGAGGCCGTGTGCGGTCTGCGGCCAGCAGCGCATAGGCGGGAGCGGGCGGAGTGGGAGCAGGATAGCCGAGCAGAACGCTCAGGCAGGACTGATAGGGAACGGAGCGCAGCGCGGCGATGCGGGTCTGCGTCAGAGGGGTGTCCCGCAGGCGGCTGGCGGCGAGCAGATCGGCGGTCTGGGGCGCGGGAGGTGTCAGGACGACGCTCTCGGCGCGCAGGAGTTCCCGGCCCTGGTCGTCTCTCAGCAGGAAGCCATCGGTATCCTCTTCTATCGTCTTCAGACGTGTGCGCAGCCTCAGTTCGAACAGGTCGGAAGGCAGCGATTCGATCAGCAGTTTGGGCAGTGTCGTCATGCCATTGCGATAGGTAAAGGCGCGCTGGGCCGTGTAGTGAGGGTCCTGGGGGAGGATCTCTCCGTCTGGGCCGACGATACGAACAGGTTCAGCTACCTCGATGAGGTCGGCGGTCGGCAGCTGGCGGAACATGACGTCTGCGAGCGCGGAACCGTCCGGTTTGATCACCTGCGCGCCGTGATCCACGATGCAGCCTTCGATGCGGCGTGTCGCCACGCGCCCCCCGACGCCCGCACTCTTTTCCAGCAGCACGACCTTCCGCCCTGTTGCTGTCAAGCGTCTCGCCGCGGCAAGCCCCGCCATTCCTGCCCCTATAATCGCCACGGTTCCGTACATAAAATCCCCCTGCGGTTGTTCTGTCTCCTTCTACGCTTCGTTCGCCTCTGCGAACTGCTTTTCTACTGCCTTTCGGCTCCGATTGGAACAGACGATTGCAGGAAGCGGCGCGTTTGCGATACAATAGAGAGGGTGTCCGTCCCTCCCCCCGACACGATGCAAAGCGATGGGCAAAAGGAAATGGTGGAATGATAACAAGGCAAAGACAGTGTGCAGGCATTTTGGCAGCAGGACTGGCGGCGAGTCTGGCGGGCTGCGGAGGCGGGAGCAGCGGTAACAACGGGCCTGTTGCCTTAACGCCGGTTTTCCGGGAACGCGCGGTTCCTGTGGTCAGCAACGACCCCAGCGCCACCCCGATCGGCTCCTGGCCGGACGATCTGCGGACGGATGCCGCCGGCAATATCTGGTTCGCCCAGCACCACTCCAATGAGATCGGGAAGATGAGCGCAACAGGCGTTTATACGGGCTATCCGGTGCCGGCCGCCTCCAGTCTGATGGATGGGATCGTGGTGGATAAGACCCGCCAGGCCGTGTGGGCTTCGGAAACCCAGACCAACAAACTGGCGCGTGTCGATATGGTAAGCGGCGCGGTGACGGAGCTCACGCTGCCGACCGTGAACTCTGTTCCGGGCGACCTGACAATGGCGCCGGACGGCACGATCTGGTTCACGGAAGGCTACGAAGGCGGTACTGCCAAAGGTAAAATAGCGCAGCTGAACCCGGATACCAACACTGTCACCGAGTTCACTCCCCCCAACCTTCCCAGCCTTTGTGACGGCATCGCCATCGCGGCGTCCGGCGCGGTCTGGTTTGT
>JAYTGR010000660.1:0-1315 GCA_043733205.1 Chthonomonadaceae bacterium | reverse complement strand
ATGTCGTCCACGATCTCCCCGGTGTGCGGCAGGAGTTCGCTCAGCCAGGTTCCGTTCCTGCCTTTCTGACTGAACTTGAAGATCGAGGGTGCGACGGGAAACGACTTCTGTCCGGAGGTCATGCCGGTCAGGCGCTGGCCATTGCGAATCGACTCCGGCAGATCGATGCCGCGATGCGCCTGCAGCTGCGGTTTGTAGTCGAACAGATCGATATGGGAAGGCGCACCGGACTGGAACAGGTAGATGACGCGCTTGGCTTTGGCCGGGAAGTGGGGCTGTTTCAGGACGCCGTTGTAGCTGCCTCTTACCAGACCTGTCGGTGTCGTCGGTGGGGCGGCGAAGGCTTCCGGTGCCAGCAGCGAGCCCAGCGCCGCCGTGCCGATCCCGGCCGCCGTGCGCCCGAAGAGCTGCCGCCGCGTCATGAGCAGTTCGTATTCTCGTCTTGGATCCATCATCTTAAAACTCCTGCAGGGTGGCCATTCGTTTTGGACAGGATTTACAGGAGGAACAGGATTGGGATGCCCCGCTTCCTGTCCTCCTGCAGGCCGGGCGTGTCAGCCTTTGGTGATCGTTTCATCCAGGTTGAGCAGGACGCTGGCGACGGTGGTCCAGGCGGCCAGATCCGTGGTATCGAGAGAGGCGTCGCGGGGCGATTCGCCGACGGCGAGCAGCTTCTTTGCGCCGGGCGGGTCGAGGCGAAAAGCGACGGCCTGCCGATTGAACAGCCCGAGCATGGCCTCGACCTCCGTGGGTCGGACACTGCGCCCGAGCGCGAGGCGATAGGCGAAGGCGATCCGCTGCTCCGGCGTCGTGCCGCCCTCTTTCATGATGCGCTCGGCGAACCTCCGGGAGGCCTCGACATAGGTCGGATCGTTCATCAGTGTGAGCGCCTGCAGGGGCGTGTTGGTGACGGAGCGGCGCACCAGGCAGAACTCCCGTTCGGGCGCATCGAACGCCTGCAGAGAGGGCGGCGGGCAGGTCCGCTTCCAGAACGTGTACATCCCGCGCCGATAGAGGTTTGCGCCGTGATCCTGCACGTAGGTCTGTGCGGAGAAGGCGCCGCCGAAGGCAAGCTCTTCCCACAGTCCGGCGGGCTGATAAGGATGTACGGACGGCCCGCCGATCTTATCGACCAATAGTCCGCTGACCGCCAGCGCCTGATCGCGCACGAACTCGCCCTGCAGCCGGAAACGCGCCCCGCGTGCCAGCAGCCGGTTCTCCGGATCGCGCTCCTTGAGAGCGGGCGACACTTTGGAGGACTGCCGATAGGCCGCAGAGGTGACGATCAGCCGCAGCATCGCCTTCGTGTCCCAGC
>JAYTGR010000659.1:0-1319 GCA_043733205.1 Chthonomonadaceae bacterium | reverse complement strand
CCGCTTCGCTCAGCGCCCGGATGTGGCGATAGAGCGTCGCCTGCGGCACATCCGGCAGGTAGACCGCAATCTGCTGGGAGGTGGCCGGACGGGAAGCGATCGCCAGCAGGATCCGCAGTCGGATCGGGTGGATGAGATTGTCTGTTTTGGCGTTCGTGATCGGCCTCCCTTGTCGCCTCGGCCTGCGAGTGTTATCGAATATGATTATATTCCCAATTTCGATAATAGTCAAGAGGGAGGGCAAACTATTTTTTACGGAACCGAATCAGCACCCATCCGCCGCGCTCTGTGCCCTCCCGATCGACGACTGCTGCCGTCATGTCCGGCGCATGCGCAAGCTCCTGCTGCACCTCGCCCGCGAACACGTCGCCGGCGGTCACCACATCCGCCGTGAAGGCGGGCGCTCTCAGCTGCGTGCGCAGGAAGGGCAGCAGCGGCTCCTCTTTGCGTTCCAGAGGAGAGTAGCCGCCGTAATAGAGCATGCTCGGGCGGCGCGGGATGATGTGATAGAAGATGACAGGCACCCCGCCGGAAGCATCCCGCTGCGCCGCTGCCGCCGCGCGCTGATACGGACCCAGCACATAACGCTCGGCCACACTATATCCTTCCGACGTGCCAAGTGCGATCAGACCTGCCATCGTCGCTGCCAGAATCCCAACTGCTGCTTTCCGGCCCCGCTCCTCCTGCCCGTGCAGGCGCAGACAAGCCCAGGCCGCGCCGCAGCCGGCCAGCAGCAGCACGGTGATGTGCCGCACGGCCTGCACCATCTCCGCAGGAATGGGCCGGTCCGGGGGGACGAGGCGGGGAGCCAGCAGCGCGCCGACAACCAGGATGCCTGCCGTGATCGCAGCCGCCAGCGTGCCGCCTTTCAAAGCCCTGCGCGGCTCCCGCAGCGCCCTGTCCAGCCACAGGCCCGTCAGGAGCGCGGCGGCAGGATAGCACGGCACGATATAGGTGGGCAGCTTCGCCGCGCCGATGGTAAAGAAGAGAAAGATGGTCCAGAACCAGACCCGCAGAAAATCCGTGGCGGCGATCAGGTGACTGGTGCGGACAGAGAGGCCCTCCTCCAGCAGGATCTCGGGCGCAGAGACCTGCAGCCGGAATCCCAAAATCTTACGATTCGGCTGCCGGGGTTTTACGGCATCTTCCATCGGCGGAGCGGAGCGGCGAAAGGCGGCGGGCGCGAAGCAGGCCCAGGGGAAGAAGCCGAACAGGAAGTAGACGAAGTAACTGGGCAGGGGGGCGTTATGGACGGTGTCGAGGCCTTTGAAGCGCCCGATATGCTGCCGGACGATGTACTCCTGGGTCCAGGTGCGGCC
>JAYTGR010000658.1:0-4098 GCA_043733205.1 Chthonomonadaceae bacterium | reverse complement strand
GAGTTCGGGAGCCCGTATGGTCTGTGGAGAGAACCATAGCCAATCGCCTGGTGGCGGTAGATCTGAAAGAGGGCAAAGAGGTCTGGTCTCAGAAGGTGCCGCGTCCCGGCAATCTGGCGCTGGCCAATGGCCTCCTCTTCTTCACAGACGGCGCCCTGCATGTACTGGGGGGGGCAGAGGCGGCCGGCAATAAAACCGAAATAGCGCAGGCTGCGAAATCGCCGACGTTAGGGGCAGGGTTCGGCAGGCTTTTCGAGAACGCTGTCCTGTCCTCTCCCCGATAGGTCTGTCCTGCGATATTCGCCGTTAGAAGAGGGCCGTCTGCCGAATTTGGCAGACGGCCCTCGATTTCATGAGGTGACTGACATAAAAGGGGCGCAAAGACATTTCCGCCTTTGCGCCCCGACAAGATCCACCCCACCACCCAGCCACGCCGAGAGAAATCGAAGATCGACGCTCTTACACTTTGAAGCGGACGTGCAGGATGTCGCCGTCTTTTACCATGTACTCTTTGCCTTCCAGGCGCATCTTGCCGGCGGATTTGGCTGCGTCCCAGCAGCCGCCTGCGGCTCGGAACTCTTCAAAATCTACCAGTTCGGCGCGGATGAAGCCTCGGGCGAGGTCACTGTGGATCGCGCCTGCCGCTCCGACGGCGTTGGTGCCCTTGGTGATGGTCCAGGCGCGCACTTCGTCCTCACCGACGGTGAAGAAGCAGATGAGGCCCAGCGCGGAGTAGGCGGCTCGGATCAGGCGGTCGCGGGCGGCCTCATGGATGCCCATCGCTTCCAGGAACTCGCGCTCCTCATCGGGCTCCATCTGCGCGACTTCCATCTCGACCTTCGCGCACATCGTGACGAGCGGCACACCCAGGCCGGCAGCGTATTCGGTGAGGGGGCCGATGCCTGCAGGAGTTTCGGAGCCCGCATCGTCCTCGCCGACGTTGGCGACCAGAATGAGCGGCTTGCCGGAAACGAACGCATAACTCCGGACGGAGCGCGCCTCGTCTTCCGGCAGATGCAGCGACCGAACCGGATTGAGTTCGTCCAGGTGGGCCTTGATCTTGTTGAGAACCATATGCTCCGCCGCTTCGGCGTTGGTCTGCCGTTTCTGCAGGCGCGCCTTCTCCAGCTTCTCCAGCCGGCCCTCGATGACGGTCAGGTCGGCGAGCATCAGCTCTTCGTTGATCTGCTCGGCCTCACGCTTCGCGTTGATGCCGCCTTCGGGGACCGTCACGGTCGGGTCGGCGAAAGCGCGCACCACCAGAATGAGCGCATCCATGTTGCGGACGGCGGAGAAGAAGTCGGTGCCGAACTTGTCGCCCGCGCCCTGTCGTTCGGCGCGCTCGATGCGCGCTCCCCCTTCGGTGAACTCGATGCTGGCCGGAGAGATCTTCTTCGGCGCACACTGAGCTACCGCGTAGTCGAAACGCGGGTCGGGCACGCCGATCACGCCGACGTTGACCTCGCCCCCGCCGAAACGGTTGAGTTCCACTGCCGAGCGCGTCAGTGCGTTATAGAGACTGGTCTTGCCGGTCTGCGGCAGGCCGATGATGCCCACTTTCATGAAATTGACTCTCTCCTCTGCTGTGGGGCGATGAATCCCCGCGAAACTGCGTACATCTTAACTGTTATGAAACTCAAGACACCGACACTCTTAACGACCTCCGAAGAGACGCATCATGCGGAACTGCCCGCATCCGATCCCGCCGAACGGCTCTCCAGGCGGCAGTTCCTGCTGCGCAATGGCGCACTGCTGGCGACTGCCACGTTCGTGCAGGGCAGCGAAGAGACCCAGCATCTCTCGCTGACACGCCATGAGGTGCGTATCGCGGGCCTCAAAGCGCCGGTGCGGGTGGCGCAGCTCTCCGATCTGCACCGATCCTGGTGTGTGTCGGAGGCGTTTATCGCCCAGATCGTCGCCCGGACGAACGCTCTGCATCCCGACCTCATCCTGCTGACCGGCGATTTCGTGACCCAATCTTCCCGCTATGCGGAATCCTGTATGCGCCACCTGCAGGATCTGCGCGCGCCGATGGGCCGTTACGCCGTGCTGGGCAACCACGACTACTGGTGCGATAACTTCACCGGTGCGCCTGTCATCGCACAGCATCTGGCAGACATTGGGGTCGAGCTTCTGACCAACCGCAGCGTGCGCCTGGATCACAATCTGCGCCTGGTCGGCGTCGACGATGGAAACTCCGGACATCCCGACCTGCCGCTCGCCTTCGAGCATATGGAGACGGGCGAAGCGGTGCTCGCGATGACACACAATCCGCTGCTCTTCCCGCTGCTGTCTACGTATCCCTGCATCACCCTGGCAGGCCATACGCACGGCGGGCAGGTCAATGTCCCCTTCATCACGGACGCCATTGTGGGCAGCCGAACGCGCTTTATACGGGGGTGGTACGAAGAGCCTCACTACCCCGGCCGGCTGTACGTCTCACGCGGCCTCGGCACAGTCCATGTTCCCCTGCGCCTCAACTCCGCCCCCGAAATCGCCCTCTTCACCCTGCTCCCTGCCTGATCGCAGAATACCTCTCCTGTCAACGCATGCTCTCACGAGAGAACGGCATCGCAGCGTTCGGTCAGTTCGGTGCGAATGCGCTGCAGTGCCTCCGTGATCTCAGCTTCCGAAAGGGTTCGGTCCGGGGCGCGGAAGGTCAGGGAGAGCGTCAGGCTCTTGGTGCCCTCACGCAGCGGCCCGCCCCGGAACACATCCGTCAGCCGGAAATCTTCCAGCAGCGGCACATTGGCGGTTTTGACGGCGGAAGCGACCGCAGCATACGGCACATGCTCCGGCAGATGCGGGGCGATGTCGCGCACGACGGACGGGAACCGTGTCAGAGGCCGGAAGCCGGGGCTCTTTGCAGCGGCAGTCGCTTCGAGGAGAGCGTTCAGGCCAATCTCGAATACATAGACCCGTTCGCGCAGTCCGAACTTCGCCGCGACAGCCGGATGCACTTCGCCTATGATCCCGTCCGGATGCCCGCCGCGCAGGCTGATCGTGGCCGTGCGCCCCGGATGGAAGTGCGGTATCTGGTCGGCGCGATCCTGCAGGGCGCGGAAGGTGGCGTCCGTGATGCCGAGTTCCGCGAAGAGACGTTCGACGATGCCGCGTGTCAGGGCGAAATCGGCGGCGAGCGGCGCGGTGTCCTTCTGCCAGCCGGTCTCGGACAGCGGGCCGGACAGCAGGCCCGCGACCGCGATATACTCGACTGCGACGGGGCCGTCTGCACCGGGCTCGTTCTGCCAGACATGGCCGATTTCACAGAGTGCCAGATGCTGCTGACCATGACGGGCATTGTGCTGAGCGACATCGAGCAGGGTGGGCAGCAGAGAGCGGCGCAGACCGCCGATGTCGGCTGAGAGGGTGTTGCGTACTGCCACCTGACGGGCGGCGTCCGCCGGAGCATCGAAGAACGACGGTGCGGTCAGACTGTGGGAGACGATTTCCTGCAGCCCACAGGCAGTCAGAGTACGCTTCAGGCGCGAGATGAACATGCCTTCGGCGCTGTCGCCGCCCTGGGTGATGGCTCCGGCAGGCAGCGTCTCCGGGATATTTTCATAGCCGTAGATACGGCCAATCTCCTCGATCAGGTCTTCTTCCAGGGCGATGTCGGGCCGGAATGCCGGAACCTGCACGTGCAGCACATCGGTCGCACCATGGGACTCCGTGCGCACCTCGAAGCCAAGCGCCCGCAGGCTGTCCGCGCAGATATGGGAGGTCAGATCCATGCCGAGCAGCTCGATCGCCCGCGTCACGCGCAGAGTCACGGAGCGCAGGGCGACAGGCGCGGGATAGACATCGACCACCCCTTCCACGGCCTCCGGCTGACCCATCTGCTGCAGCAGCTCGCAGGCACGATCCACAGCGCGGCGCACTCCTTCCGGATCGACCACGCGCTCGAAGCGGTAACTGGCTTCCGTCCGCAGCCCCAGCACACGCGAGGCGCGCCGTACGGCCAGGGGATCGAAATGCGCGGACTCCAGCAGCAGGGTGGTGGTCTTCTCAGAGACTTCGGAGTTCTGACCGCCCATGACGCCCGCGATGGCAACGGCCTTTTCACCGTCTGCGATGACCAGCATGGAATCGGTGAGT
>JAYTGR010000657.1:0-1321 GCA_043733205.1 Chthonomonadaceae bacterium | reverse complement strand
GTGACGGCAAAGGCGGCCTGACGGTTTCGGCAGGCGGGCGCACCGTGCAGATCCCGGTGACGGTCGCCAACACCGGCGCGCCGGACCCCGTTCAGTTCAAGTTCGAGACGCTGGCCATTCTGACCAAGCAGGGCTGTGCTACCGGCTCATGCCACGGCTCTCCCCACGGCAAAGGCGGCTTCTCCCTCTCGCTTTTCGGCTATGACCCCCGCATCGACAGCGTCTCGCTGACTCGGGACGGTTTCAATCGACGCATGAATGTGATGGAGCCGACCGACAGCCTGATCATGAAGAAGCCGCTTCTGGAGATCCCGCATGTCGGGGGCAAACGCCTGCGCAAGACCGATGCCGGCTATCAGGTGCTGCGCGACTGGATCTTCGAAGGCGCACACGTCGATCTGCCGAAGACCGACTGCACCAAGATCGTCATCACGCCCGGTTCCAGCCGCCTGCTGCACGCGCCGAACCTGAAACAGCAGCTGAGTGTGCTCGCCTCCTATTCGGACGGCACGACCCGTGACGTCTCCGCAATCGCTGCCTACGAGAGTTCCAACCCCAACCTCGTCAAGGTCGAACCGGATGGACTGATCACCGGGATCGAGCGAGGGCAGGCCGCGATCAGCGTCCGCTACCTCGACAAGTTCGAGTCGGTCTTCGTGACGGTCGTACAGGATGTGCCCGGTTTTGCGTGGAGCAGCCCGCCGGAAAACAACCTCGTGGACAGACTGGTCGACGCGAAACTGAAGCAGCTGCAGTATCTGCCTTCCGGCCTCTGCTCCGACAGTGTCTTCCTGCGGCGCGTCTATCTCGACCTGACGGGCCTGCCTCCGACCTCCGTACAGGTGCGGGCCTTCCTGCTGAACAGTCATTCCGACAAACGCGCGCAGCTGATCGACCTCCTGCTCGGCACGGAGGAGTTCGCCCGATTTCAAGCGCTAAAGAAGGCCGATCTGATGCGCGTCTCCCCGCGCACTCTGAAAGACGGGCGCGCCGACCTGTTTGCGGGGTGGCTCGTCGATGCTTTCCGCCGGAATATGCCTTATGACCAGTTCGCCCGCGCCCTGCTGACCGCCTCTGGAGATACGATGCAGGTCGCACCGGCCAACTACTTCGTCGCGATTCCGACGATGGAGGAGCGCACGGAGATGACGGCGCAGCTCTTCATGGGCACCCGCGTCGAGTGTACCAAGTGCCACAACCACCCGTTCGAGAACTGGACTATGCGGGACTACTACAGCATCGGAGCGGTCTTCGCGCGGACCGAGGTGACACAGGCCGGTATCGTTCAGCTCGCCGCATCCGGAGAGGTGCAGCATCCCAC
>JAYTGR010000656.1:0-1321 GCA_043733205.1 Chthonomonadaceae bacterium | reverse complement strand
GGCGGGAGTGGAGCATATCACGGTGGAGGTGGCTGCGAAGAACGTGCTCGTGCAGTTCGATTCCACCCAGACCAGCGTGGCAGCGCTGCGTGAACGGCTGACCAAAGCAGGCTTTGAGCCCGCACAGGAGCAGGCAGTATGAGGGAGCCAGGTACGCGCACAAGGCAGGCGCTCCTCATCGCGCTGGGAGCGGCATGTCTGGCGGGTGCGAATGCACTGACCACCGGGGCCGCGCCGGAATCGAGCCGGGAACTGTCGGGACTGGCCCTGGAGGTTCTGGGCGCAGCGCTGATGGCTCTGGGTCTGTGCGGCCTTTTACTGCCCCGCGCACAGCTGCTCTGGAGCCGTGATCTGCGCGTGGCAACGCAGGCCCTGCGCCTGATACTGCTGCTGGGCGTCATTGCTGTCAGCGGCTTCGGGCTCTGGATGGGAGGGACCGATTTACGTGAGATACGCGCTCTCCAGACGGCAGGCCGCACCACGGAGGCGCAGATCATCACCATCCAGACCGTCGGCGCGACCAGTGCCCTCCGGCAGGTCGGCTATGCGTTTCGCATCGGTTCCACAGTCGTTACCGGGCAGCTGGAACTCACGCGCAGCGAAATTAAAAACCTGCGCATGGGCAATCCACTGGTCGTGACTTACCTGCCGTCGCAGCCACAGATCTATCGGCGGGGGCGTGTGGATAGCGGGGGCGTGATGCGGCGCGGAGCGATGCTGGTGCTGTTCGTCCTGCGCGGTTTCGCCTGGTTTGGCCTGCCGTTCTTCTACCTGGAAACGCAGCGCCGCCGCCTCCAAAAAGACCGGCGACCGTCTGAACCCAGGGTACAGGGGCTGTCCGTATCGACGAAATAGAAGCAAAGGAACGAAACCAGATGAGCGGACAAAACGGGAAAGTTGCGGTCGTGACGGGAGCGTCACGCGGGATTGGTGCGGCTATTGCGCGGCGGCTGGCCCGGGAGGGCGCGGTGGCGATCGTCGGGTACAGCCGCAATGCGGACGCCGCGCATCAGGTTGTGGCCGAGATCGAACGGGCGGGCGGAGAGGCCGAGGCAATTCAGGCGGATGTCGCGGATTTGGAGCAGGTGAAGCGGCTGTTCGCGGAGACGATGCAGGGCTTCGGACGGCTGGATATTCTGGTCAACAACGCCGGTGTCGCCGAGTTTCGTCCGCTGGAAGCGATCGATGCGGCGCACTACGCCCATCAGTTCGATGTCAATGTGCGCGGACTGCTTTTCGCCACGCAGGAAGCGGCGCTGCGCTTTGGGCCGGAGGGAGGCTGCATCGTCAATATCACCTCCGGGGCGGCAAAGTCCGCGCC
>JAYTGR010000655.1:0-1322 GCA_043733205.1 Chthonomonadaceae bacterium | reverse complement strand
CCGCGTAAGCGATTCGACTGGCGCGGGCTGGACCGGCGCGACAAGCAGGCGCTCGGCCTGCTGCTGCTGATCGTGACGCTGGGAATGGGGCTCCGATTCTGGGGACTGACCTGGAGTCTGCCGGACGCGCGGCATCCTGTCGCGACTTACCATCCGGATGAGAGAGTCAACCTGAATGCAGCGCTTCAGGCGGACATCGCGCACGGTAAGTTCGACATTCAGTTGTACAACTACGGCACGTTCTATTTTTATCTGGTCGATCTCGCGCATATTGTTGGAAAAGGCTATGGGTTCATCCCCACTCCTACTCCTCAGTCCGAGAGCCGCCCCCCGACGCTGGCCGAGGAGGCCGCCATCACCGCGAAGTATTTCCTGGTGGGCAGGCTAGTATCGGTTCTGTTCGGAACGGCAACGCTGCCCGTGCTCTACGCCCTGGGCAGACGCATGTTCGGGCGCAGAGCCGGGCTGACAGCCGCGCTGCTTTACGGCATCGCGCCGCTGGCGGTGCTGCATGCCCATTTTCTCACCGTGGATGTGACGGCGACATTTTTCGTTACGCTGACTCTGCTCTGGTCGGCGCGGCTCCTCACCTCTCAGACCTGGCCGGACTATGCGCTGGCCGCTGTCTGGGCCGGACTGGCAGCCGCAACCAAATACAATGCCGGCCTGGTGCTGATCGCTCCGATCGCCGCCCACTTCCTCCGCAAAGATGCCAGCGCCTGCAAAACCCATCGGGCGGGCCAGTGCGTCGTGCTGATCGCAGTCGCGCTGCTGACCTTCCTGATCGCCTGCCCCGGCCCCTGGCTCAACTTCGACGCTTTCTGGAACGGGATCGAGGGCTATCCCGGCTCGGGCCTGCGCTACGAGCTGTTCGAACATGCGCGCAGCGGGCATGGCTATCTCTTCACAGACACCGGGAACGGCTGGTGGTACCATCTGGCTGTCTCGCTGCCTTTCGGCCTCGGACCTGCGCTCCTGATCGCCGCTCTGCTCGGCCTGATCCCGGCGCTGCAACAGCGCACGAAATCCGACTGGCTGTTGCTGGCATTCTTCCTGGTCTATTTTGGCCTCACGGGCTTCTCGAACGTCCGCTTCGCCCGTTATATGCTGCCGCTCTTCCCGGTCTTCTGCCTGTGGGCCGCCCGCTTCCTGCTCGGGGTGAAGATACGCGGTATCGCCAGCGGGGGCGGCTTCCTAATCGTGCCGCCTCTGACGCTCTACGGCAGCTGCTCTCTGCTCCTCTGTATGACGACGCAGGATCCCCGCGATGCCGCCGCCGACTACCTGGAGCGCACCGCGCCGCAGGGAGCGTCGGTCGCGTT
>JAYTGR010000654.1:0-10853 GCA_043733205.1 Chthonomonadaceae bacterium | reverse complement strand
TCATCCCGCCTCTCCTGCGGTTCCAGGCGAAAGCGATATCTCCGGATCCCGCAGCAACTCTCTGATGCTGATCCTGGCCTGCTGTGATCAAAAGGCGGGACTGTGGCGCATCCGGGGAGGCGCCGCGCATCGGGCTGTACTCTGTATCTATCGCGGGTAAAGCGGGCCTTCACGCGGTTCGAGAGACCTAATGTGTGCGGGCGAATTCTTGTGGGACAGAAATACGTAACACTCGGGGAAACATACACTCTATAGAAGAACAGAACGGAAGCAACTTTGGGTCCGTTCGCTGAACTGTGCCGATTTCCGGACGATTTCCGGTGCACGTCTGCGTTAAGAGGAATGATATGAGCCAGTCATCATTGAGGATAGGACTTCAAATAATCGCCATTGTCGGCGGTTGTGCACTTGCCTTGATGGCAGGGGCGAAGCCGCCTGCGTCGAAACCGGCGGCCGATCCTCTGGTCGGGCTGAGCGCTTCGCCTGCAAAGATCGTACTGGACGGGCGGTACGCGGAGTCGCGTCTGCTGGTGGAAGGCATCCTGAAGTCCGGCAGCAGGCAGGATATGAGCGGAGCGGCAGATCTGAAGATCGCGGACCCGAAGGTCGCGGAACTGGATGAGAGCGGCATCGTGCGCGGCAGGCACGATGGGACGACGCTGCTGACGGGCACAGTGCGAGGACGGAGCGTGCGGGTGCCGGTGGTGGTGAGTGGATTCGCGAAACCGGCCGCACCGCGTTTTCTGACGGATGTCGAGCCGATCCTCACCAAAGAGGGCTGTAATATGGGGGCCTGCCACGGCGCGGCATCCGGCAAGGGCGGTTTCAAGCTCTCCCTGCTGGGTTATGACCCCGATACCGATTTCCTCGCCATCGCGCGTCAGAAGACTGGCGGACGTGTCGCCCCCGTGCAGCCCGATCAGAGCCTGCTGCTGCTGAAGCCGACCCTGAAAGTCGTGCATCGCGGCGGGCTGAGGTTTCGGGTCGGTTCGCCGGAGTATCGGCTGCTGCGCGACTGGATCGCTGCAGGCGCCCCCGGCCCCCGCGCCAAAGAGCCGAATGTCATCGCGCTGGAGACGAGTCCTGCCGTGCGCAGACTCGCCATCGGGCAGACACAGCGCATCCGCGTCACCGCACGCTACGACAACGGCGCCACGCGCGATGTAACGGGCGAGACCCTCTTTACCGGCAGTGACGAGACCGTCGCGAAGGTCTCTGCAGACGGCGAGGCGAAAGTCACCGGGCCTGGTGAGGCCGCCGTCGTTATCCGCTATCAGGGCCTGGTCGGCACGGCCCGTATCATCTCGCCCTATGCTGCGCCCTACACCCTGCCGCCTGCCGCCGCAGCGACTGCAGAGCAGAAGGTCGATCGTCTGGGACTGCAGAAACTTGCCGATCTCGGCCTGCCTGCCTCGCCGCGCAGCAGCGATTCCGACTTCCTGCGCCGCGCCTCGCTCGATGTCACCGGCCAGCTGCCTGCCCCGGAAGAGGCCCGCGCTTTTCTCGCCGACCGCGACCCGAACAAGCGCGACAAACTGATCGATTCGCTTCTCACCCGCCCGGAATACGTTGACTTCTGGACCCTGAAATGGGCCGACATCCTGCGCTGTTCGCGCACCTTCCTCTCCGCAAAGGGAATGTACGCCTACAACAACTGGATCAGGCAGAGCGTCGCTGAGAACCGTCCGTGGGACCAGTTCGCCGGGGATCTGCTCCTGGCGCAGGGCAGCATCTTCACCGACGGCGCGGCCAACTACTACAAGGCCTCCGGCTCGCCGCAGGAGCTGGCGGAAAATACCGCGCAGGTCTTTCTGGGCGTTCGGATGCAGTGCGCGAAATGCCACAATCATCCTTACGACCGCTGGACCCAGAACCAGTACTATGAGATGGCAGCCTTCTTCGCGCAGGTGAAGCGCAAACCGGGCGAACGCGCGGAGGAGCAGGTCGTCTACGCGACCAACAAGGGCGAGATCGCCAACCCGCGCACCGGGAAGACGATGCAGCCCTGCGCCCTCGATGCCAAACCCCTGCCCGCAGCCTATGACGGGGACCGCCGCGTGGAACTGGTGAAGTGGATGACCGCGCCGCAGAACCCATTTTTCGCCCACACCGTGGTCAACCGCATCTGGAAGCACTTCCTGGGGCGGGGCTTCGTGGAGCCGGTAGACGACATTCGGCCCACCAATCCGGCCTCGAATGCGCCTCTCTTCGACTATCTGTCGCAGGACTTCGCCAGCCACGGCTACGATCTGAAACACCTGATGCGCACGATCCTGCGCTCGGAAGCCTACCAGCGCTCCGCCATTCCTGTCCCCGGCAATGCACGGGACACCCGCTGCTACGCGCACTACACCTTCAAGCGTCTGGGAGCAGAGCAGATGCTCGACGCGATCTCGACGGCTACGGGTGTCTCCGAAAAATTCGACGGTCTGCCGAGCGGCATCCATGCCGAGCAGCTGCCCGATGCGGGCGTCAACTCCTACTTCCTGGACCTGTTCGGCCGCCCGGCCCGGAATATCGTCTGCGAGTGCGAGCGCTCCGACGAACCTAATTTAGGCCAGGTGCTGCACCTGATGAACGGTCCCGATGTCAACACCCGTCTGACCGCGAAGACCGGGCGCATCGCCGCGCTGTTCGACAGGAAGCTGGCCGATGCCCCCCTGGTCGAAGAACTCTATCTCGCCGCATACGCCCGCTATCCCACCGCAGAAGAGAGCCGTCGCGCCGTGGCAGCTCTGAGCAAGGCTAAAGACAGACGTCAGGCCGCAGAGGATCTCTTCTGGGCGCTGCTCAACGCCAAAGAGTTCTTCTTCAATCACTGACTGGCACTGACTGGTTTCAATTTGTCAGCATTGCTCTCGCCTGACCGTCCTGTAGAGAGCCATATAACTTTCTATCATGCGATCCAGGCGAAACTGTTCTGCATCGTGCCGTGCGGCCTCTCCGAGCCGCTGCCGAAGCGAGGCGTCAGACAATAATCGGCGCAGAGCCTGTATCTGCGCTTCGGTATCGCCGACTGCGGTAAGCAGGCTGTTATGTCCGTCGCGCAGCGCCTCGGCGTTGCCGGGGCAGAAAGTGCTGAGAATAGGACAGCCCGCCGCCAACGCTTCCAGGACCGACAGGCTGAAGTTCTCCGTCTCTGTCGGCAGGATCCATACCGTCGCGGCTGCCAGCCAGTCCGGAATGTCGCTCCGAAATCCCATCAGATGTACCCGGTCGGACAGGCCTGTCTGCATCGCTCTCTCCCGCACCATCTCCGACTGCTCGCCGGTTCCGACATAGATCAGATGCAGGGCAGGAAACTCCGCCGACACCCCGCAAAACGCTGTCAGCGCATCGAGCGGGCGCTTCTGTGCATCCAGTCGGGAAGTGAATACCAGGAGCGGCGATTCGGGAGGCAGACCGAGCAGACGGCGCGCCGCCTCTGCATTGCCGCTCGCGAAGCGCTGCGTGTCGATCCCATTGCGAATCGTGCAAACGCGATTGGGAGGAACGCCGTTGCGCAGCTGTTTCTGTCTGCCATGTTCGGACGGACAGACGACTGCATGAAGCCGATCCTCGGCAGCCGACGCCCAGGCGAGCGCCCTTTCCGAACCCGGTGGAACGGTGTCGTACGGGCTGTGAACCGTCGCGAAAGCGCGCGGCAGATCCAGCTGGCGCAGCGCGGCCTGCGCCGGCCGCGGCAGACAGACGTCGCCGGTATGAAAGTGCAGCAGCGCCCCCCGATACCGGCTCAGCAGTTCCAGCAGATCGGGCAGAGACTGCTGTGCGCCGCGCGGGTCCGCCCGAACCAGCGGACTGCGCTCCACCGCAACGCCCCGTTCCGCGCCCTGCTCGGCAAACTGAACCGTCGTTTCCAGTGCCGGCACCACGACACGCACCCGCCTGCCTCTCGCTGCCGTTCCAGCGGCGAGATCGAGCATCTGCCCCGCATCGCCGCCATGTCCGAGCACAAACCCGATATAGACGATCTCTCTCTCGTCCCGCATGATAATGCCTATCTTCCTGAAACCTCCCTGCATCCGACAAATCCCAGTTCAGACAAAGGATACAAGGCCCCATGACGGCGAATATACCGTATATCTACTTCGGAAGTCCAGAGAGGCACCTATGGCGCACTACACCATCCATCCGGACCGCAGCACCCTGCACGGCACTTTCTCCAGTGAATACCCAGCTGTTCTGACCATCGAGTCGGGCGACAGCATTCTGTACAGTACGCTGGATGCACGCTGGAATTTCCCTCCGGATGCCGGCAGGACGGCGGCTGACCCGCCTGTGCCTTTCGAGCCGCGCGATCCGGAAAAAGACAGGGGGCATGCGCTCTGCGGGCCGATTGCCATTGCAGGGGCGGAACCAGGGATGACCCTGGAAATCGTTATCGGCGAAGTGCGGCCGGCGCGGCGCGGGTGGACTAGCGCCGGAGGCTGGCAGCATCCTGTGCATGTGCGCCTGGGTCTGACCGAACATGAGACGCTGCATGTCTGGACCCTCAACGCTGATGCCGGAACCGGGCGCAACCAGCATGGACATGAAGTGACGCTGCACCCCTTTATGGGCGTAATGGGCATGCCTTCTGCAGAGCCGGGTTATCACTCAACGGCACCGCCGCGCGTCACCGGCGGCAACCTGGACTGCAAAGAGCTGACCGCAGGAACCTCGCTCTTCCTGCCGATCGCCGTCTCCGGGGGGCTCTTCTCGGCTGGCGACGGCCATGCCGCTCAGGGCGATGGCGAAGTCTGCGTCACCGCCATCGAGTGCCCCATGGAGCGGGTCGCTCTGACCTTCCGACTGCATAAGGATCTGGCGCTCTCCTCACCGCGCGCCCTGACGCCCGCTGCCTGGATCACCTTCGGGGTGCATGAGGATCTGCAGGAGGCGACTTATCTTGCGCTCGATGCGATGCTCGGCCTGATCGCAGAGCAGTATGGGATAGAGCGTGGAGATGCCCTGGCGCTTGCCAGTGTTGTGGTCGATATGCGCGTCACTCAGATCGTGAATGGCGTGCGAGGTGTGCATGCCGTCCTGCCGCACGGGGCGATTCGCAAAACCAACGGAGCTGCAGCACCCTTATGAGCGTTGCCCTGACCTGTACCTGGCGGCCGCACGGCGAACTGCCGCGCCTGCTCGCCTATCTGCCTCAGATCAAGGCGCTCTATTCGCACCTCGTGGTCGCGCTCATCGACTGCGATACCGAAACCCGTATGGCGCTGGAGCGTATGCCGGATCTTCATCTGGCGCTGCCGCCGGATGGAGCGCACAGCCGGGTCGCAGCCCTGCGAGCGGCGTGCGCGACCGATGCCGCATACCTTCACTACTGCGACATGGACCGGCTGATACGCTGGGTCGAGACGCATCCCGACGAACTGCGCCGTACCGTCGAAGCCATTCCCACCGCCGACTGCCTGATCCTGGGCCGCACCCCCGCTGCGTATAACTCCCATCCGGAGGCCATGCTGACGACCGAGCGTGTCATCAATACAGTCGCCTCCCATCTGCTCGGCCTGCCGGTCGATATCTGCGCTGGCTCCAAGGGCCTGAGCCTGCCTTTGGTCCGCTTCCTGCTCACCCAGATTCCTGAGGATGGATGGGGTGACGTCTCCTGGGCAATACTGGCGCGTCAGGCCGGATTCTCAGTCGCCTATCTCGCTGCGGACGGCCTCGACTACGAAACCGCCGATCGTTACCAGCCTCGTGCTGCCGATGCTGCCGCACAACTGCGTCTGGCAGCCGCCATCGACGGCGATCCAGAAGAGTGGGCGCGGCGAGTCCGCGTGGCCCAGGAGATCCTGGCCGAAGGAGTGCTAGCACACAAACAGCCGATCAATATGTAATAATTATGAGCAGATGCCGGACGTGCAGGGGTACGCAGGCTGTCGCATTCTTACTACGAGGAGGACAGGGACTCTATGCCTGATGCACCAGGATCGTCCAGTGCCGAGTCCTATGATACGGAACTGGCACAAGCTGTTCACCGCCTTATCAAGCTCGGCTTTGTCCTCGGCTTGCTGTTGGTAATAGGCGTCGTAGGTCTGATCATTTGGTTTCAGAGGGGGCGGAGCGGGCAGAAGCTGCTGGAAGCAGTGGAAAAAAATCAGCCGGCTGTGGTCATGCAGCTGCTGGACAGCGGCATCGACGCCAACACAGTGAATGCGGAGGGCATCACCGGTCTTATGCTCGCCTCCTATCATGGTTATACGCCGATTGTGGAGACGCTGCTTCAGCATGGAGCGAAGGTGGGCCTCAAAAACAGTCGGCAGGAGACCGCTCTGCGTCTCGCCGGTGCGGCGCACCCCAATGTCGTGAAGATTCTCCTGGAGCATGGGGCGGACCCCAATGTGCGGGATTTCTACGGCAAAACCCTGCTGGTCGCCGTCTGCGAGGCTGGAGCCGATCATGAGCCCGAAACCCTGCGTCTGCTGCTGGAACATGGGGCGGACCCCAACATTCCCGGCGATAATGGTGCGCCCCTGCTCTACGCCATCAACATCGGTCAGCACGGAGATGCCGAGATTACCCGCCTTCTCCTCCAGCATAGCGCCGATCCCAACGCCAAGGACAGGGCTGGCTCAAGCGCCCTGATCTGCGCGGTCGATAAGCACAATGCCGAAATCGTCAAAGCCCTGATCGACGCCAAGGCTGCACTGAATTCGGCCGACTCGCTGGGCCGCACTGCCCTGAAGCTGGCGGAAAACAATCAGCTGAACGAAATCGCGGATCTGCTGAAAAAGGCAGGCGGCAAAGAGTAGCCGTGCAGTGCGCCTCGACAGCGCTGTCGCAAAGCGCACCTTTGCGGGGTAAACTATCTGTACTACACTGCCCCAATGAGGAGAGCTGACTGTGATTGCACGCGCAAAGCGTCTGGATATGATTCCCCCGTACCTGTTCGGCGAGATCGCCGCATTGAAACGCAAGGCCGCTGCCGAAGGCCGGGATCTGGTGGATCTCGGCATCGGCGATCCCGATCAGCCGACCCCCACCCCGATCATCGAGGCCCTGGCTCAGGCCGCCCGCAACCCGGCGACCCACCGTTACGACGAGACCCATGCCGGCTGGACGCCTTTCCTGGAGGCCGTCAGCGCCTTCAGTGCCCGCCGATTCGGCATCGAGATAGATCCCCTGACGGAGGCGATGCTGCTGATCGGCAGCAAGGAAGGGCTGTCGCATCTGGCCTGGTCCTACATCGATCCCGGCGACATCTCCCTCGTACCCGACCCTGCCTACACCGTCTATAAGGTCAACACCCTGATGGCAGGCGGCGAAGTCTACACAATGCCCCTGCTGGAACAGAACGGTTTCCTGCCCGACCTGACAGCCATCCCCACGGAGGTGGCGAAGCGGGCAAAACTGCTCTGGCTCAACTACCCGAACAACCCGACCGGAGCCATCGCGCCGCTCTCCTTCTACGCCGATGCCGTCGCCTTCGCGCAAGAGAACGATCTGCTCATCGTCAACGACGCTGCTTACTCCGAAGTCTACTACGGCGACTACCGGCCCCCGTCGATACTGCAGGTTCCGGGCGCAAAAGAGGTCGCGATTGAACTGCACTCGCTCTCTAAATCCTTCAACATGACCGGCTGGCGTATCGGCTTCGCCATCGGTAATGCGGATGCGATCGGCACACTGAACAAGCTCAAGTCCAACCTGGACAGCAAGCAGTTTCCTGCCGTCTCGCTTGCCGCCGCGCACGCGCTCCTGCATGGTGACAATCAGCACACCCTCGATCTCTACGAGCGCCGCCGTGACATTCTCTGCGACGGCCTGAACGCGCTCGGCTGGAACGTCACCAAACCGCAGTCCACCCTCTACATCTGGGCGCACGTGCCGCCGGGACAGACCTCCATGTCGTTCGCGAAGCTGCTGCTGGAAGAGGCGGGCGTGCTCGTTATCCCCGGCGTCGGCTATGGCGAGTACGGCGAAGGCTACATCCGCATGTCCCTGACCGTCATGGGCGACAAAAACGGCGAACGCCTCCAGGAAGCCGTAGACCGCATTGCAAAACGCTTCCCAGCTAAGACAGAGTAGGTAAGGTGGCAGGAGCCTCTTCTTTGAGCGCAGCGCCAGAGAGAACCCTCTTCCGCTTCAGCCGCCGAATCGTCTGTCACGCTTGCGTCTGCCTTCAGAAGGATGTGAGGGCAGGCAGCAGCGCAGCCTTCGCCATCAGAGCTTTCAAGTCTGGAAAAACATAAGTGACAGCGCCCAAAGTAGAACGATAACGCATAGCCCTGGCTTTCCAAAGATGACAAGGGTCAGAAGTCGCAGAGGGTTTCGATGTAGGCGGCGGAACCGTCGCGGAGCCAGCCGTCCAGCTGCGCCTGCTCTTTGAGCTGCTGACCGCGCAGACGCGGCACCACCACGAACCGGGTGTCGAACTCCGGGAGTGCGGTCATATCGCCCCACAGCTTTTCGAACTGTGCGACCGGGAAAGTATCCTCCTGGCCATGTCCCCAGCGTTTTTTAACCTCTTTCAGTGTGACGTAGGTCGGCATTCGGGCGGCGAGATGGCGAATGGCCTGATTGACGCGCTCTTCATTGTGCAGATCGGCGCGGGTCAGATCGAGGAGGCGGAGCAGGGCGTCGATGCTCAGCCAGGTCGTCAGGGAGTTGTAGTAGGAGAGCACGAACTCGCTCTCTTCGCGTGGCATCGCGAGCCCTTCCACCAGGCGTGGACGGCCCTCCACGCGCGCAAGACCGCCGCCGCGATCGTCCAGGCGGCGCGGGGTCACCTCTACCGTCAGGCTTGCCCCGGAGGTGATATGCAGGCCGAGCAGGGCCGGATCGACATCCGCGCCCAGGGTGTCGATGTTGTGGATCATTAAGTACTGCAGATCGGGCCGCTCTTCCAGGAGGCGGAGCAGAGTGCCGTTCTTGAGCAGGTTCGGCACCTCGTACCAGTGGCCGACCGGGTGCAGGCACTGACTTGGCAGGTTAGCGGTATAGTCGCTGCCTTCCCCTGCCGCCCGCGCCCACTCCATCAGAGCGGCATGGCCGCTGGCACGCATCTTCTGCGCCTGGATGTCGAGCTGCTGCTGCGGCATCTCCTCCCACTGGAAGCGCAGATCCCGCACCGTCGGAACCATCCGCAGTCCGATGGAGCGTCCCGGCGAAAGCAGCAGTGGGCCGGGGTATTGATAGTTGTTCTCCGCCGCGAGGTAAGACTCCAGCGGCTCCTGCGTCAGGTAGCTGGTGGTGAAGATATGGGGCAGGGGAGTGCCGCAGAGCCGGCCGATGCGGCGGCTCTTGGCGAGATGCACTTCCAGAAAAGTACGATGCTTTCCGGCGAGGCGGGCGAAGGGATGCAGCGCCTTCACGACGCCCGCGCCCTGCGTCCAGCGGCTGCCGACGCCTGCCGCCAGCGATACCACCGCAGCTTGTCCCTTCTGCAGCGCCTCCATTCCTATGGCCTGCATCTCGGGCGTCAGGCCGTTTACGCCGTCGAACACGTCGCCGGGCTCGACGTCGAGGATCTCCGTGCTGACCGGCAGGCGGTTCTGTGCCAGCCCGATACGCCCATGTTTCAGGTCGGTGCGGATCTGCTCATGTGCGACGGGATCGAAGCCGAGTTCCGAGAGCAGCGCGGCCAGTGTCTGCTCGCCCTGCGTCTCCCGGCGCGTCTGCGGCAGCAGGCGGTCGAAGAGGGTCTGGACCATGCCGCTCAGTTCCGGCCGTGTGCGGCAGGCTGCGCCGAACGCGTCCAGTTCCGCGCGGCGGGAGGCAGGCAGCGAGCGCGGATCGCGGCGCATGAGACTGGGCAGATTCAGCGCGTAATAGCCGGCCGGCAGCGGCACGGAGTCGGCAGTCAGTCTGTCGCACCAGGTGCCGCGCTCGTTGATAGCGAAGTCGTAGACCACCGGCTCCATCGCGAAGGGCAGCGCGTTCTCGAACCGTTTGCGTGCCGCCGACATGATGACCTGCAGGCGGTTCTGCGCCTCCGCCTTGCTGCGCGGATCGAAGATAAACCCCATGCCGCCGCCCGCCATGCCGCCCAGCATCCAGAAGCCCCAGAACCGCTCTCCGAACTCCGCGCGCACCTCCGAAATCAGCGTCTCCGTGTAGAGGTTCGTCGCCCAGGGCACGATCGTCTGCAGCGGCCCAAAGAAGTTGCGCGTAGTCGCGTCCCCGATGGCAGCGATATCTCCGGTTTTCAAGCAGTTCAGAATGTCGCTCAGGATCGCCTGGGTATCCTGCCGTGCGGCCCATTCCGCCTCTGACCGCAGCAGATACTTCTCCGTGACCATCTCCAGAATCGGGCCGACGTTCTGCGCCATGCCGCCATGCACCAGTACCAGACTCTCCTGCAGTTTCCGGCGCGTCTCCGGCGAAGCTTCTGACGCATCGAGCACATGATGCGTGGGCAGAAGCCGGCCCCGGCTGATGCCGAACTCCGGATCACCCTCTGCGACGGCCTGTCCCTGGATCAGCTTGATGCCCGGCCAGACGCCGCCCGAGTCCTGCCAGCCGCCGCCGGAACCCGCGATCCATTCGCCTAGGATCGCCCGCGCCGCGGCCAGCCGACGCTCCTTCTCCTGCAGTTCGCCTTCGAGGTTCTGCGCCTGCCCTGTCGCCCGCATACAGACCGAAATGAGCGACGCCAGCAGATTGGTAGAAACGGCGAGCCGCGAGCCCTTCGGAATGCCGTTGACATTGCTGATCAGCTCGATGCCCCGCCCCGGTCCCGCCAGCCGTGCCAGCAGGTCCGGCAGGTGCTGCTCGGAGCCCTCGATCCCCGGCGGAACCAGTCCCGAAGCGATTAAGGCAGCCTTCAGCAGACCCAGATAGTCGCGCGCGAAGTCGAACACCTCGCTCAGCTCCGTGATGTCGGCCGTCGTCGCTAGATCGACGCTGGTCAGCCG
>JAYTGR010000653.1:0-1322 GCA_043733205.1 Chthonomonadaceae bacterium | reverse complement strand
GGACTGGGAAAAGGTTAAGGAACAGTTCGGGGCCGAGCAAGCCGATGCCTATCGCACGGAAGTCATGCAGGAGATCGCGGATCGGTTCGGAGGCAAGCGCACCGGCACCCGTGGACCTGCCAGCGACGTGGATATGAACTTTCCTACGGAAGAGGGCAGACGGAACGCAGAACAGGAGATGGAGCGCACCCTGGGTCCGGATTGGGGCGAAACCATGAAGGCCAGTTTCATGGTGGATCCAATCCGCAATCATCCCTATTCGGATCCTCTGCTGGAGATGACCCCGGAGCAGTCCCGAAGTCTGCAGCAGGAACTCACGCAGCATTCCGAGGGAGAAGTCCTCAACCGGATGAAGCTGGCGGGAGAGGAGAGTTCGGTCGCGCATCAGATGTTCGAGGAGATGTGTACGCGTCTCTATGTCGATCCTGCCACTGTCGCCGGCACAAGGCGCAGTCCGGAAGAGTTGGCCGACCTCGGTCGTCAGCAGGATCGCGGCATGGAGCAGTACAATGCCAACATCGAGAAACTGGAGGCAGAGGCGCGCAGTCCTGGCACGCTTTCCGAGACAGAAAAGCAGGGGCTGCAACAGGACACATTCGATATATCCCGTGACGTCGCCATCCGGCAGCTTCAGATCGACGCGACGTATCCGGAGCGCTACCTCGCGCCTGGCGCGGTAAAAACGCACGTCCCTCTGGACAAGGAACAGCATCCGCGCCCCGCGACCGACTTGACCTACGGGGAAGCCTACCAGGACGCTCTCAACCAGCATCTGGAGCTGGCCGAATGGGCTGGCAAGGCAGAGGTGGAACTCAAAGGGGAGAACCCGGGGCAGCAGCCTGCGCGCGAGGACGTTCTGACCCGTGTTGCCGAGAAGTACGAGTTCTCCAAATACGGCTGGCGCGGCCTTGATGTCGCGGCGGCCTCTAGAATGGAAGGGGCGGAAGATCTCGCCATCGTCACCAGGGGTCTTTACAAACCGAATGAAACCTCTGAAGGCCGGCCGGAAGCGATGGCGGCTCAGATGGGACAGGAGGGAGCCTACCTGAATGCGGAGGGCAGCATGGTTCCGGAAAACGTGCCGGAAGTACGCAAGCCTGCCTACGTGAGCCTGCTCGATCGCCGCCTCGCCGAGATACAGGATCATCTCATTATCAATGGCGCCCGCGACTTTTCAGCGGGAGATCCTCTGCCCGAACGCCTGCCGGTGATACCTGACCCACGGGAGCATCCCGATCAGACGCCCGACGAGGCTGTGGCGCCCCCAACCCTACCCGCCGACATCCAGGTGAACGGACAAACAAATCCGCTGCCGCCGGATG
>JAYTGR010000652.1:0-4106 GCA_043733205.1 Chthonomonadaceae bacterium | reverse complement strand
GGAGCGCAAAACCGAGCAGACCATGCATGCGGCGTGGCATAGGGATTCCTTTCGTATCAGCCCATATGCATCGGTGGGCTTGTTACTGCTGCTGGCGTATCGGAATGGGATCTTCCCGCTGTGTTGCAGGCGCAGTCGCCGCTGCCGCGCCAAGCAGCAGAGTGACAGCCTCCAGAATGGCGGCGCGCGCGGCTGGCGCCAGCTGCACCAGCGCTTCCTGCGCGCGATGGGTCCGAAAAGCGCGGCGATATCGCATGCGTTCCACTCCCAGCCCGGAAAGCTGCAGCAGACGCACACGCCGGTCCTCTGCGCCGGAAACGCGTTCCACCATTCCGGCGCGTTCCAGGCGATCGGCGATCTGCGTCATCGCACTGACGGAGATATCGAGATCCTGACTGAGCATCGTGAGCGCCCTCGGCCCCGCCTGCAGCAGGGTGCAGACCCGGAGCTGCGCTACCGGCAGATCGGAGACAGGACTGTCCGGATCGAGCGTGAACAGTTTCCGCATCAGTGCTGGCAGCAGCATCTCCAGTTCCGCCGCCTGTCGACGCAGTACAGGATCGTCCTCATGTTCACTCACTGGCTGCTCCTGTCCCGCCGGAAGGCGTTCCGCCAGCCGCAGGCGTTTTAGAATCCCCGTTTTTCTTCGGGCCGCGCTTCTTCTGGAAGAAGCTGCCCAGGTCATCGAAGAGCGTGTAGACGACCGGGACGACGAAGAGGGTCAGGATGGTCGAAGTGGTCAGTCCCCCGATAACAGCCGTCGCCAGAGGCGCCTGCGTCTCCGAGCCTTTGCCAAGCGCGAGGGCGAGTGGCAGCATGCCGAGAATGGCCGCGCTGGTGGTCATCAGGATCGGACGCAGCCGGGTCGGGCTTGCGGTCAGCACCGCTTCGTCCCGGTTCAGCCCCCGCTTACGCAGCTGGTTGGTATAGTCGATCAGCAGGATACCGTTTTTGACGACGATTCCGATGAGCAGCAGCAGGCCGATGAACGCGGTCAGTCCAAACGAGCGGCCGGTCAGGAACAGCGACAGCACGACCCCGATGGAGGAGAGCGGTACCGAGACCAGAACTGTCAAGGGATAGACGAACGACTCGAACTGTGAGGCGAGCAGCATATAGATCAGTGCGATCGCCATTCCAACGGCGAGACCGAGGCCAGCAAACTCGTCTTTGCGCTGCTTCTGGGTCAGGCCGGTATCCCAGTAGTAACCGGGCAGAAACTTATAGCCGTTGAGAAACTTCGCCAGATCGGCCTGGATATCGCTGATGGGACGGGTGCCGCTTACCGTGGTGATGGCGATATAGCGCTGACTGTTCTGACGTGTGATCTCGCTGGGACCGATGGCATAGATCGGAGTGGCTACCTGCCGCAGCAGCACATAGTTCCCAGAGCCTGCGCCGGCGGCAGAAGATGCCGCCGCGCTGCCGCCGCCTGTGCCGCTGCTTCCGGATCCACCCGTAACGGCGGACTGCACTGGGGCAATCGGCAGATTCAGGATATCCTCCACTGTCTTACGCCGGTCTTCGGGCACCTGAACATAGATCGGGTACTGGAATCCGGCCTCCTGGTAGTAGCTGGAGAGAGCGCCGCTGGTCGCGCCGTTGATCACAGAGGCGATATCAGAGAAGCTCACACCGAGCAGGAGCGCCTTTTCGCGATCGATCTTGAACTGCAGTTCGGGCACGGCGTCCTGGACATTGGTGTCGGCGTTCTCCATACCGGGGATGCTGCGCACCTGGGTCAGAATGTCGTGGGCGGTTGCCGACAGCGTGGTCAGGTCGCTGCCGTAGATGTCCACCTCGACATTCTGATTGCCGCCCGAGATGATCTGGGTAACGATGTCGTAAGGGCTGACGATGGCACGCGCGCCGGCAAGCGCACCGAACTTCTTCTGGACACGGGCCATGACGACCTGTGTGCTCGCTTTACGCTTGTCCTTAAGGCGCACCGTCATACTGCCGAGGTAGGGTGTCAGACTGGTCGTGGTGCCTCTCAGACTCAAACTGGCTCCGGCGGCGGCAAAGACCGTCTCTACGTCAGGATCCTTCTGTACGATCGCCTCCGCTTTCAGCAGTGTCTCGTTGGTTTTGGTCAGCGCCGTACCGACCGGCATCTTGATGGTGACCGTGAAGTTGCCGCTGTCGGTCTGAGGCAGCAGCTCTGTGCCGATCTGCGGCGCGAGCAGCAGACTGGCGACCAGGGTGCTGCTCGCGCCCAGCAGAACCCAGATACGGTGTCTGATCGCCCAGGCCAGCGCATGGCGGTAGGCTTCATCCAGCGCATCGAAGCGGTCGCCGAACCAGTCGAACAGACGTGCCACCAGGCCGCGCTTCTTCTCCGCGCGATGCGCCTTGCCCTCTCTGCTGTGGCTCTCCGCCTCCTCTTCGACCTCCTCCTCTTTGATAAGGCGCGAGGCCAGCATCGGGACGACGGTCAGAGCGTCGAGCAGGGAGATGGCGATGGAGAAGATGACGACCAGGGCGAACTCGGTGAAGAGCTGTCCGGACTGTCCCTTGATGAGCAGCAGCGGCAGGAAGACGACCATGATGGTGATCGTCGAGGCGACGACGGCGGAGGAGATCTCCGTGGTGCCGGAGACGGCCGCCTCAGCGGGACGCTTGCGGTCGCGTTCGATATGCCGGAAGATGTTTTCCAGCACCACGACCGCATCGTCTACGATCAGCCCTGTCGCCAGTGACAGGCCGCTGAGGGAGAGGACGTTCAGGGTAAAGCCGCAGATATAGAGCAGCGCGAAGGTCGAGATGATGGAGATCGGAATCGAGAGCGCAACGACGAGCGTACTGCGGAAGTTGCGCAGGAAGAACAGCAGAATGATGACGGCCAGCGCGCCGCCGATCAGGGCCGAGTTTTTGACGTCGTCGATCGCATTGACGATGAACTGCGACTGATCGTAGGCCAGTCCCCAGGTGAGGTTGGGAAACAGCTTTTTGACCTGTTCCAGTTTGGCCTGCACGTTCTTGGCGGTATCGACCGTGTTCGCCGCACTCTGCTTCACGATGATCATACCGGCGGCAGGCTGCCCGTTCAGACGGGTATAGAGACGCTGCTCCTGAAAGGAGTCGCGCACGCTGGCCACCTGCTTCAGCGCCACCAGCTGCCCGTTGAAAGAGCCGACAGGGATATTCGCGGCCTCCTGTGGGCTGTTGAAGTAACCGAGACTGCGAATGACATACTCGGTATTGCTCTGCTTGGCGATACCGGCGGGCAGGTTGAGGTTCTCCGCTATAAGGCGTTTGCTGACGGCGGAAAGAGAGAGATGGTAGGCCTGGATCTTCGCGGGATCCACATCGACGACGATGGCGCGGTCCAGACCTCCTGTCGCGACAGCCGAGGCGACGCCGTTGGCCGACTGAAGAATGGGCGCAACCTGATTGTTGAGCTCCGATTTCAGTTTCGCCGGATCCGGCTCTCCAGAGACGCCATAGATGAGAATAGGCAGCTGCGAAGGATCGATTTTGAAGACGATAGGCGTCTGCAGAGTCGGATCGGTCGGAAACTTCTGCCGGGAGCGTTCCACCAGCTGCAGCACATCGACGGCAGCCTGACCGACATCCGTGCCGTAGTTAAACTGTACGCGGACGGAAGAGGAGCCCTCGACCGTACTGGAGCTGACCTGATAGATGTTCGTGGCGGAGGAGACCGCCTGCTCGATTGGCCGCGTGATCGTGGTCTCCATCTCTTCCGGTGCGACGTTGGGCCACTGCGTAATGACCAGGACAGTCGGAAGGGAGACCTTGGGCAGCAGGTCGACCGGAAGTTTCGTCAGACAGATCGCGCCGAGCAGTACGAGCGACAGAATACGCATCGTAACGGCGACCGGGCGAGTAACGGAAAAACGTGCAAAATTCATGTTTTGGGTTCTCTTCGTTGCGCTTCAGGACACAGGAGATCTACGGAGTCGCAGGTTTGCCGCCGCCAGGGGCGGGCGCACCGGCAGCAGGCGCCGCACTGCCCCCGTTGGGCGGGGGCGCACTGGGCGCAACCTTGACTTTCTGAGCGTCCTTGACCGGGTTGAGCGTCAGCACGACGACCTGTTCGCCCGCCTGCACTCCGTTCACGATCTGGATACCCAGCGTGTCCTGCG
>JAYTGR010000651.1:0-10860 GCA_043733205.1 Chthonomonadaceae bacterium | reverse complement strand
ACATCATCCGGGGCGAACGCGCCGCCGAAGCGGGCATGGAGCGCGCCGGAGCCGACTATATGGGCATGCTCGGCACCGTCATCAACAGCATGGCGCTGCAGGACGCGCTCGAAAAACAGGGTGTGCCCACCCGTGTCATGAGCGCCATCGCCATGGCCGAGGTCGCAGAGCCATTCATTCGCCGCCGCGCCATTCGCCACCTCGAAAAAGGGCGTGTCGTTGTTCTCGCCGGAGGCACGGGCAATCCGTTCTTCACCACGGACACCGCCGCTGCTCTCCGCGCCAACGAGATCCGCGCCGGAGCCGTCCTCAAAGCCACCAACGTCGATGGCGTCTACGACAAAGATCCCCGCAAATTCTCCGATGCCAAGCGCCACATTCAGGTCTCTTACGACGACTGTATCCAGAACAATCTGCGCGTCATGGATCAGACCGCCTTTACCTTCTGCCGCGAATACGACATTCCGATCGTCGTTTTCGATATCGCGCAGCAGGGCAATATCCGCCGCGTAGTGCAGGGCGACAACATCGGGACGCTCGTCAGCCGCAGCGCCTAGAGCCGGTCCCGTTTGAAGGAGGTTCACGATGATCCCGGAACTCTTGAAAGAGACCGAAGAAAAGATGAAGAAGGCGGTCGAATCCGCCCGCCACGAGTTCACGCTGATCCGCACCGGCCGCGCCAGCCCTGCCATTCTGGAGCATGTCAAAGTCGAGCTCTACGGACAGATCATGAGCCTGCGCGATGTGGCCGCGATCAGTGTGCCCGAGCCGCGCCAGCTGCTCCTGACACCCTTCGACCGCAATGCGCTCGGCGCGATCGAAAAAGGCATTATGAAGTCGGATGTCGGCATTACGCCGAACAACGACGGCACCGGGATTCGTCTCAATATTCCCCTGCTCAACGAGCAGCGCCGCAAAGACCTGATCAAGCAGGTCAACCAGAAAGCCGAGACAGGCCGCGTCTCCGTACGCTCCGTACGGCAGGACGCCGTCAAGAAACTGACGATCCAGAAAAAAGCCAAAGAGAACCCGATTTCGGAAAATGAAGAGAAGCGGGCGCTGGAACAAGTTCAGAAACTCGCAGACAAGTATGTCGCCGAGATCGAACTGCTCACCAAGGCCAAAGAAGCCGATCTCCTGGAAGTCTGAGCGAGGCCCACTATGTACGAACGGCCACTCACACCGGCAAAGGCCGGACTGGATCCCCAGCGCCTGCCCACCCATGTCGCCATCATCATGGATGGGAACGGACGCTGGGCCAGCACGCAGGGCAAAAATCGCCTCGATGGACACTACCAGGGCTATCATGCGCTGAAAGAGATCGTCTACGCCTGTGACGATCTCGGTATTCAGTACCTCACCGTCTATGCCTTCTCCTCCGAAAACTGGCGCAGGTCTCAGGAAGAGGTCGGCAGCCTCATGACCCTGATGCTGTACGCGATGCAGGCCGAGATCGAAGAGCTGATCCAGAACAAAATTCGTGTGCGTGTCTCTGGACGCATGAGCGACCTTCCCAGCGATCTCGCTGTCGAATTTATGGCGGCTGCAGAGCGCACAGTCGATTTTACCGGCCTGACCTTCAATATCGCGATCAACTATGGGGGGCGCGGCGAAGTGGTGGATGCGGTCAAAGCCCTCGTTGCCGCCGTACAACAGGGCGAAATTCTGCCCGAATCCATCGATGAAAACGTGATTTCAGCCCATCTCTACACTCCGGACATTCCCGACCCCGACCTGCTCATTCGCACCGCGGGGGAGCTGCGCCTCTCTAATTTCCTGCTCTGGCAGACCGCCTACAGCGAAATCTACGTCACCCCGACATGCTGGCCCGCTTTCGACAGCGCTGAGCTCGTCGCCGCACTCGCCAACTACGCGAAACGTGTCCGCAAATTCGGCACGGTCGTCGAGAACTCTGCCTGAACTGTCAGCCGCTTGCCCACATCACAAAAGGAGACTATCATGCGCAAACTGAGTTGGCTGCCCACCGTGGCGGCTCTGTCTGTTTTAACCCCTCTGGCCCTGGCCGGAGCGCCTGCGCCGATTTCTGCCCAGGAGACCGCCGCTGCTGTCAAACCTGTCGAGGCGCAGACTCTCCTGAACGCAGCCTACAAGAAGGCCAAAATGGAACACAAGCCGGTCCTGGTGATGTTCCATGCGACATGGTGTGGATGGTGCAAGCGGCTGGAAGCGGTCATGGACAAGCCCGAGTTCAAGTCAGCTTTTGCCGCTAACTACGTTCTGGTCAGCATAGATGTCATGGAGAACGGCCCGAAGGTCGCCACCGATGAGAATTCCGGCGGAGTCGCCATCATGAAAACGCTGGGCGGCGCAAAGTCTGGCCTGCCTTTCTATGCCATTCTCGACGCTAAAGGCAAAAAACTCGCCGACTCGAACGTCATGCCCAAAGACCAGAATATCGGCTATCCCGGCTCGCCGGAGGAGATAGAAGCGTTCGGCAAAATTATCGAGAAGACCGCTCCCAAGTGGAAAGAGGCCGACCGTCAGAAACTCGTGGACTATCTCAAGGAGAATGCCCCGAAAGCCGCAGGACACTAGACCGCTATGAAACGACTGGTTATTTTAGGTTCAACGGGATCTATCGGCACCCAAGCGCTCGATATTGTCCGCAGACTGCCCGGCCGATTTCAGATCGTCGGCCTGGCGGCGAACGGCAGTGCCGAACTTCTTGCGGCGCAGGCGAATGAGTTTCAGGTTCCTTACGTATCCATAGGTAACGAGGCACGGCGCACAGAGCTGACGGAGCGGTTAGCCGCTCTGGGTCGGCATCCGGAGGTTCTGGTCGGCGTCGAGGGAATGTGTACCCTCGCCGGTCTGCCGGAAGCGGATCTGATCGTCGTGTCGGTAGCAGGAGCGATCGGCATCGCGCCCACCCAGACGGCGCTCGAAGCCGGCAAAGACATCGCGCTGGCCAGCAAAGAGGTTCTGGTTGCCGCCGGTGAGCCGACGATGGCCCTTGCGAAAGCGAAGGGCGCGGCGATCCTGCCGGTCGACAGCGAACACTCGGCGATCTTTCAGTGTCTGCAGGGCGCACCTGCGCGCAGCATCGAACGGATTCTTCTGACCGCGTCCGGCGGCCCTTTCCGCACCGTACCTATCGCGGATCTGGCCAACGTGACGCCGGCCCAGGCGCTGAAGCACCCGATATGGACCATG
The DNA here is from genome assembly GCA_043733205.1 of Chthonomonadaceae bacterium. GTDB lineage: Bacteria > Armatimonadota > Chthonomonadetes > Chthonomonadales > Chthonomonadaceae > JANXLO01. The sequence continues at coordinate 7,686 of JAYTGR010000651.1, read as the reverse complement.
GGCGGTCTGGTGACGATCAACTCCGCGACCCTGATGAACAAGGCGCTGGAGGTGATAGAGGCGAAGTGGCTGTTCGATGTGCCGATAGAAGCGGTGGAAGTGGTCGTGCATCCGCAGTCGATCGTACACAGCATGGTTCGCTTTACGGACGGCTCGACGATCGCACAGCTGGGTCTGCCCGATATGCGCCTGCCGATCCAGTATGCGCTGGTCTATCCGGAGCGTGTCGATACCGGCCTGCCGCGTATGGAGATGAGCGCCTATGCCAGCCTCACGTTCGAGGCGCCGGACGAAGCGAAGTTTCCCGCCCTCGGTCTCGCCCGCCACGCGGTTCGCACCGGCGGCACACTGCCCGCCGTGATGAATGCGGCGAACGAAGCGGCAGTCGGGCTGTTCCTGGAGCATAAAATCGCGTATCTGGAGATCATGCGCCGCGTGGAGCGCGTTATGAACCGACATACGCCCGCCGTACCGACGCTGCCTAATATTCTGCAAGCTGACATCTGGGCGCGCCGGTCCGTGATGGACGACGGTCCCACGCTCTGATGTAAGTCAATCTCAAGGAGCCTGTCCCCAAATGGATATGATACGATCTGCTGCCTATCTGCTGGCCGTGCTGAGCGTTCTGGTGATCGCTCACGAGTGGGGTCATTTTTTCATGGCGAAACTGTGCAAAATGCGCGTAGACGATTTTTCGCTGTTCTTCGGACCCCGTCTTATTCGCCTCGGCACTTACAAAGGCACGGAGTACAATATCCGCAGTGTGCCTCTCGGGGGCTTCGTCAAAATCGCGGGCATGGAGCCGGAAGATATGACGAACGGTTCGACCACTCTGCGTGTGAACGGCAAAGGCGTCTTTCTGCTTGGCCTCGACGAGGCCCGTGTCGCTGCGATCGATGCCGATCTCGTCTCCGAAACAGTGCGCTCGACCGTCGAGCAGGCCGTCAGTTCCGATGGCAAACTGCTGCCGCAGGGGCGCGCAGACCTGAACGACCTGCTGGCGACAAGCGGTATCAACGCCGAAGAGCAGAAGTATGTTCAGGCCGTGCTCGACGCCGAGAACTACGTTCCCGATCCCAACGGTTACAATCAGAAACCACTCTGGCAGCGGGCCGTTACGATCGCTGCCGGCCCCATCGTGAGCCTGCTTTTCGGCTATCTGCTTTTCTGCGTGATGGGCGTATCGACCGGGCTGCCCTACGACGCGAAAACTTACAATACGATCGATGGGATCAAGTCGAAGATGGCCGCAGACAAGGCGGGCCTCAAACCGGGCGACAAAGTCGTGCAGATCGACGACAAAACCATTACCGACGGCCTGAGTATGGTGAACGCGATCCACGCCGGGCTGGGCAGATCCCTGAATATCACCGTTCTGCGCGGTTCCACCCGTCTGACAAAGGTCGTGCGCCCGGAGCCGGGCACGGTGACGGACATCGTCGACGGCAAGCCCGTCAAAAAGACGGTCGGCCTCATCGGAATCGTCCCGCACGCGGAGATGCTCTGGAAGCGCTATTCGGCGGTCGAGTCGGTCGCGGTAGGAACCGATCTCGTGAAGCAGCTGGTGGTGGGAACATTCGCGGGGATTTTCAGCAAGGATGTCGGCGACAACGCCAGTGGGATTATCGGGATCGCGGGGCAGATCCATAAGGACAGCAAGGAAGGCGCGCGCACCGTGGCTTATCACGGCGCTATGCTGAGCATCAGCCTCGGAATCATCAACCTGTTCCCGATCCCGATCCTCGATGGCGGACACCTCATGCTTCTGGCCTGGGAGGGTCTGCGGCGGCGCAAACTCTCTACGAAAGAGGTCTACACGGCGCAGCTCGTCGGCATCTCGATCATCGGGGTGCTCTTCGTTCTCGTAATGTACAACGACATCATGCACCTGTTCGTTCACCGGGGCTGACGGAGGGCCGCACCGGTCAGGGCATCCAGCCTTTCGATGCCGTGTTCGGAGCAGTATTGCCGGATGCCCCGATGTATATGGGTGCAGGCCGCAGGGTGTATCAGACTTGCGGCCCCGACTGCGACGGCGGATGCGCCTGCCATCAGGAACTCCAGCGCATCGTCCGCCGTCATGATGCCTCCGGAGCCGAGAATAGGCACCTGTACGCACTGCGCGGCCCGCCACACCTGATAGAGCGCCAGCGGCTTGACGGCAGGTCCGGACAGTCCGCCGACCACTCCAGGCAGCCGAAACGCGTGTGCGCTCAGCCGGACTGCGACCGCCGGAAACGCCTGCGAAACGGCGATGACATCGGCTCCGGCCTGCTCCGCCGCGCGCGCGGCCATCCCGATCTCGATTCCTGCTGCAGGGAGCTTTGCGATCAAAGGCAGCGCGGTCACACGCCGCACCGCCCTTACCGCAGCGGCCAGTCTCTCCAGCTGCGCGGCTTCTGAGAGCGGAGGCTCGGCGGAACGCTCGGAAAACAGCAGACAGGCAGGCGTCAGATTCAGTTCCAGGCCTGCCGCGTCTCCGGCCGCCGTCAGCGCCTCTGCGAGGCGCTCCCACTCCTCTGCGGTCTCTCCCCACACACTGACAATCACCGGATAAGGCCGATCCCACAGCGAAGGCGCGATCTCCTGGACAAAACTTTCGATACCGGGATTCGGCAGGCCAAGCGCATGCACCATTCCGCTGTGCGCCTCAACAGTTCGCGGCATAGGATTGCCTGCCCGAGGCTCCACCGTCAAAGTCGGCGTAATCAGCGCCCCCAGCCCCGAGTTGTCGGTCAGGTCAGGAACCTCTGTACCAAAGCCGAACGTTCCCGAAGCCGCCAGAACGGGTGACCGCAGCGCCAGCGAAGAAGTCAGCGAAATCGTCATTTCCATTCTGCTATTATACCTGCCTTCCTGCTCTGCATCTGCCTTTGCCTTTCCTGAAGGAAATTGCCTCGGCAAAGATGAATTTGAGGCTGTAATATTGTGGGGTGGGCAGGGAGAAGCGAACATGCAGTGGGTTCCTACCGTAGGATTGGCGGCCGCATTGGCCCTGATGACGATTCTGTCTGCGCAGGGTCAGACCGCACTGCCCGCACCGGCATACCATCTCTTTGCGAATGGTGTGCCGTGTACGCTGGAGGACGCGGTCAAGGACTTAGCGAGGGCCGATGTCGTGTTTTTCGGGGAGCAGCACGACGACCGCAATGCGCATATGCTGGAGCGGGCGCTGCTCGAAGGCCTCTATGCCCAGAACCCCCATTGGACGCTTTCGCTGGAGATGTTCGAGCGCGATGTGCAGGGTGTCGTCGATGAGTATCTGGGAGGCAGTATCACCGAGTCGCATTTTCTGCTCTCTTCCCGCCCCTGGCCGAACTACAAGGACGATTATCGCCCTCTGATCGAGTTCTGTAAAGAGCATCGGCTGCCGGTGGTCGCGGCCAACGCGCCGCGCCGGTATGTCAACATCGTCAGCCGGAAAGGTCAGACAGCCCTGCTGGAGCTGCCGAAATCGTCCCGCAGCTATCTCGCGCCCCTGCCCTACTCCATGACTATTCCCCCAGAGTACGACCGTCAGCTGTCGGAGATCTTCGGCGCGGCACACGATACCGCCGACGGCAAACCGGCTCCGGCCTCTCAGCCCGGTATGCCCGACCCCGCCCTGCTGAAGCAGGCGCAGGGACTTTGGGACGCGACGATGGCCGACTCTATCGCCCGCACGGTGCGTGCCAATCGAGGCCGCCGGATCCTGCAGGTCAACGGGGCGATGCACAGCGACAGCAGTTTCGGAATCGCCGCCAGACTGCACGCGCTCAATCCCCATCTGCGTATCAAGATCGTCACGGTACGCCCGGATGCCGCCTGCCCCGCGCTCCCCTCGGGACTGCCGGCAGGGCTCGCAGACATTATCGCCGTTACCCCCGCCCACAAGCCGGAAACACCCTGAGCAGGAGACATCGCGCGTGAGACATTTCAGAACCAACCAAGTTTTCGGGCTGGCAGCAGCAGTCCTTCTCACTCTGTTCCCCGGCGGCGCGCAGGCGCAGGACCGGCTCCGCACCATGCCGGTCTACGCCCAGTTCCAGCAGGCCTCCCAGCAGTTGAATGCCGCGATGGCCAGTTTCTTCGACAGCGGCGTCACCGGCATCGTCTGGTCCGCAGACGGCAGGGCGATGGGCTATGCGAAGGGCGGCAAAAACTACCGGTACGACCTGACCGCGCATCAGACGACGCAGGTCGATGTGCCGGTCAAAGGCAGCGCTCCGCCTGGGGCGGGACGCCGGCGCGGCGGGGGCGGAGGCCCGGACCGAGGGCGGCAGTTTGCGTCGGCGCTCTCGCCGGACGGCAGGCGCAAAGCGTTTTACAAAGACAACAATCTCTGGCTCAGCGACGGCGACGACACCAACCCGGTCGCACTCACGACGGACGGCAGCAAAGCGGCGCGCATCAAGTACGGCACCGGCAGCTGGGTCTACGGCGAAGAGCTGGATCAGACGACCGCCATGTGGTGGTCGCCCGACAGCCGCCGCGTCGCGTTCTACCGCTTCGACGAGAGCCGGGTTCCGGACTACTATCTCGCGATGAATACGCTCAAGACGCAGGATACGCTGGACGTGGAGGCTTACCCGAAAGCGGGCGCGCCGAACCCGATTGCGGACATCGTGATCTACGACACCCAGACGAAAAAGAGCCTGACCATCGATGCGCGGGACGGTCAGCCTTTCGCAGATGCCACCGTCGGGCACTATCTGTACGGCGTCGAATGGTCTCATGACAGCAGCGAACTCCTGCTGCACCGCACCAATCGGAAGCAGGACATCATGGAGTATGTCGCCTGCAGCCCCATCACCGGCAAATGCCGGGTCGTCGTGCGCGAGACCTGGCCTGCCAGCTGGACGGAGAACCTGCCGACCATGCAGTTCCTCGCGGACGGCAGACGGCTCCTCTGGATCTCCGAGCGCACCGGCTTCCGCAATCTCTATCTCTACGACCTGAGCGGGAAGCTGCTCTCCACCCTGACACAGCATCCGTTCGAAGTCGCGACGATCGCCCGGATCGACGAAGCGGCCAACACCGTCTTCTACACGGCGCGGGACGGCGACAGCCCGTACAAGTTCCAGCTGCATCGCGTGAGCCTCGACGGAACGGGCGAGCGCCGTCTCACCGATCCTGCCTATACACACCGGGTGCAGATCGCGCCGGACGGCAAATACTTTGTGGATGTCGCGGAGGCGCACGACGTCGCTCCGATCACACGCCTCGTCGACAGGGACGGCAAGGTCGTCCAGACGCTGGGTCAGGCGGACACGACGGCGATGAAAGCCAAGGGATTTCAGCCGGGGGAGACCTTCACGTACAAGTCGGCGGACGGCAAATTCAACTGCTACGGCGTGCTCCACAAACCCTCGACCTTCGACCCGGCGAAGCGCTATCCTCTGCTGGTCTCGGTCTATGCGGGGCCGGGCGTAGGGGTGGCGAATCGCGAGAACTTCGCGATGCCGAACGCGCTGACCGAACTGGGCTTTCTGGTTGCGGAGTTCGACGGACGGGGGCAGGAGGGCCAGGGCAAAGCGTTCAAAGACGCGCTCTATCGGCATCACGGTCAGCCGGAAATCGACGATCAGGCCGAGGGCGTGAAGTTCCTGCGGCTGCGGCCTTATGTGGATGGCGCGAACGTCGGAATTTTCGGAACATCCTACGGCGGCTACGCCTCTGCGATGGCGCTGCTGCGCTATCCGGATGTTTTCCGCGCTGCCAGCGCCGCGTCCGCCGTCACCGACTGGCGCAACTACGACAGCATCTATACCGAACGCTTCATGGGCATGCCAGACGACAACAAGGCAGGCTACGATTTCGGCTCCACAATGACGCATGTAGACACCATGAAAGGCCACCTGCTGCTCTACTACGGCACGGCTGACAACAACGTCCATCCCACCAATACCTACCAGCTGATCCAGGCGCTCGGACGTGCCGGCAAGGCCTACGATCTGCAGGTCGGCCCGGATCAGGGCCACAGCGGCATTAATTTCGCCCGCATGATGGAGTTCTTCCTGGACTATCTTGTCCTGAACCCTGCCGCCTCCTCCAGCAAATAGGCAAACCCTGCTATCCTGAAATAGACCGGGAATGGAGACCAGAAATGCCCCTCGCATCCTTTCCTCTTTCCCCGCCCCTAAAGGAGCGGTCTGTCTTTGGCAAGACCCCTGAAGGGGCCTGTGTCCGGCGTAAACGGGTCTTTATGCGGAATTTAATGAGGCTGTCGGCGCTTCCTGATGGGGAGCCTCGATCTCCGTTACAGCTCTCCCAGGCCCATTGATGGGCCTTAACCCTCCCAGCAGGCCGCTCCTTTAGGGGCGGCGGCCTGAAGGGACAAGATAAGCCGTTTCGGGAAGGGAACGGGGGGTTAACATCGGCCTTCTCGCTACGAGGAGCGTTTGTTCCATTCGGCGTTGACGAACATGTTGAGGCCGGGGTCGCGGTAGATGCCGTCTTCGGAGGGCGGCGCCTGACTGGTCAGGAACTCTTCGTTCATTTCCAGTCCCCACCCTGGTCCGCCGGGCAGGCTGAAATAGCCGTCTACGACCTCGGGATATGGCGAGCCGCAGGACTTGATCTGAGAATCGACGAAGTCGTTGAAGTGCTCCAGGATCTTGCCGTTGCGCAGGCCGACCAGCATGTGCAGCGTCGCGACCGTCGTGACGATTCCGCCAACGTTGTGGGGCGCGGCCATGATCGAGTAGGTTTCGGCGGTCGAACAGATTTTCTTCGTCTCCAGCAGGCCGCCGCACTGGTTCAGGTCGGGCTGAATGATATGCGTCAGGCGATTGGACAGCAGTTCGCGATACTGCTGCGCGTGGTAGAGGCGCTCGCCGGTCGCGATGGGAATGTCGGTATGGTCCATGACGTAGCGCAGGGCGGGCAGGTCTTCCGGACGGCACGGCTCCTCGATCCAGCCCGGATGATACTTCTCGATGGCCCGCGCGATCTCGACCGCCTGATGCGGCGCGAACCGCCCGTGCATCTCGATGAACATCTGCACCTCGTCCCCAACCACCGAGTAGACCGCCTCGATGATCGCCAGCGACTTGTAGTACTCTTTGCGGGTCAGCTCCAGATCGCCGTTGCCGAACGGATCGAACTTCAGCCCCTTGTAGCCCTTCGCGACGACCTTCTCCGCCGCCTTTGCGAAAGCCTCCGGACTGCGCTCCCCCGTATACCAGCCGTTGGCATAGGCCGGGATCCGATCGTGTACCTTACCGCCGATGAGCTGATAGACCGGCAGGCCGGCCTTCTTGCCGATAAGATCCCAGCAGGCCATCTCCACCAGCGCCAGCCCCGTCATGACCACCTCTCCCGGCGAGCCGAAGTCGAGCAGCGTGAAGCGCCGATAGAGCGCTTCGATGTCGTAGACGTCATGGCCGATGAAGTGGCGTTTCGTGTCCTTCAGAAACTCCAGCACGGTGTGGGTCTTGCCCAGCACCCGCGCCTCCCCGACGCCCGTCAGGCCTTCGTCCGTCTCCAGGATCAGGTAGGTCAGGTTGCGCCAGGGGGTGCCGACGACATAGGTGCGATATCCGGTAATCTTCAAGGCTCACGTTCCTCACTTCTATTGGGTTTCGTTGGCGCAGGGCGCGGTGTCGGCCTTGCGCTCTTCAAAGTCGTCCGGCGCGGGGAAGGTCTCCGTCGGCGGCTCCAGGGCTTCGACGCCCCGCGGATGGATGCAGGGAAAGTCTTTCTCGA
>JAYTGR010000650.1:0-10877 GCA_043733205.1 Chthonomonadaceae bacterium | reverse complement strand
GCCATACCCCGTCGTCGCCGTACCCGGATCGATGCCCAAAATTACCATTTCCCCGTCCTTTCGCCACACCGTCACTCTCCTTATTCGTGCCCGGCCTGCCGAAAACCTCCCTTCGTTTTGCTGACCGAAGGAGGCATTCAGGCCGGGTCCAAACGCCCAAAGCAGGCCACGAGAGTGACTCTCGCGCCTGCTCCATTAGCAGAGGCAATCTCATCTTGGAGTTTCTGCATAAGCGCGAACACCTGTTCCACGTCCCCTTCGGAGCGCAGAGATGGGCGGATCATTTGGACAGGGTCGCGGCGAACTCGGTCCAGAGTTCGTCGATCGTTTTGCCCGTGTATTTCTTCCACAGGTCGGGGCTATAAGTGCTGTTCCGACCAGCGGCGTTCAGTTTCACGATCAGCTCGTGGTCATGATTCTTCGCGACGTATTCGAGGAAAGCGGCGGTAGTCCGATAACTGTCTGTATACGAAGCAGGCTGACCATCGCGCTTGACAGGCCGCACGGGGGTGCGTACGGAGGCCGGTTCGAATTTCCACCAGCGAATGTAGTCCGCGATGCCTTCCGTCAGCCAGCCCGGATCGCGCTGGCCCCCTCTCACATGTCCATACTGCTGCACCACGTGGACGGCTTCATGGATCAGGGCTCCAACCGCCTCATTCTGAGGACTGCGCGCCAGTTCTTTTTTGATCCACTGCGCGTTGGCCGTTACCCGAGTCCCGCCCGTAGCCGCGACCCCGTTTCCATTGGTCTCCAGCGTGACGGTAAAGCGTTTCGGAGGCGAAAAACCTTCGCTCGGCAGGTCGGCAATGATGATTGGATACCACTCCTCCAGGGCTGGACGCAGCTGCTTCTCGACCCAATCTTTCAGTTCAGGTGTCTGGGAATAGTCGATCTCGATCTGATAAGGCGATGGGACAGCAGAGGCCGTGGGATCGATGACGGTGGGCGCTTGGGCGAAAGCGACTGCGGCGCAGGATATAAAGCCTAAGACGGCAAGGCTGGTGCGAAAACGCTGCATAGAAACTCCTTTGGAAAACCAATGCAGTGCTGACTGTTCCTGATTCCAGGACAAAACGGCACAAGCCCGCCGCTGGCTTCTCAGGGAGAGAGGCATTGTGGCGGGCTTGAAACCTATAAGGCAGGGCGGAACATGAGTAACCCTTACTGAAGCATCGCGTCGACGGCCTTCTCGATCTCGGGCAGCTTGGTGGTGTCTACGTCCACGAAATTGCCTTTGATGGAGCCTCTCCAGATCAGGACCGTGTTCTTGGCAGAGGGGCTGATTTTGTAGGCCGCAATGTCTTCTTCCTTGGTGCCTTTGGGCAGGAAGACGAGCGGAATGGTGGTCTTCTTCTCTGCGGCGATCTTCTGAATAGCATCCTTCGATTCGGGACCGCTCATGAAGACCACGAAGCTCTTGAGGCCCTTGGTCTTACGAGCATCGACGATCTTCTGGACACTGGCCACCAGTTTAGCGGATTTCGCCGCGTCGCCATTCACGAAGACAGCCACGACAGGAGATGCACCGTAGGCGCAGCGATAGCAGAGTTCCTTGCCTTTGTTGGGGCCGGTAACATCGACCACCTGGAAGGCGCCGGGGACAGCACCCGGCTTGAGGCCGGACTCAACAGCGGCGAAGGCCGATACGGCGAGCATGCCGACAGCGGCGATGAACAGGCCCAGTTTCAGATTCCTCATTCAGTCGTCTCCTTTATCGTCCGGCGGGAAGCCGGTCTGGACGTCGGGCGCGCCTGGCGTTTCAGGCGCCGCGCCGGTGACACGGCCCGATAGAGGGGCCGATTAGTGCAGGCACTCACGCGCCTCACAACTCTCTTACGTATTCGAGAAGATCTTTTCTCTCCGTATCGGACAGTTCGTGCGCCTTCCCATGCAGCTTTTTCGGGTTTTGCTCCAAAAATACCTCCTCCAAAGTCTGTGCCCTGCCGTCGTGGAGGTAAGGATATGTGTCGAAGACCCCATCCAGCCGGGGCACCTCCAGATCGATGCCTGCCGGCATGGTGCCGATCCAGGCCTTCTGCTGCCCGCCCGCATGAGGCCCCGAATGGCAGGAGACGCAGGCGGCTCTGCCTTCGAACAGCGCCCTGCCGCGCACGGCGGGTCCAGTAAGGGAGCCGTCCAAAGAGCGGTAGGGATTCGGAGCCAGGGGCAGCGATCCCACGTAATCGGCCAGGGCGCGCACCTCGACGGGCGTCGGTTTCTCGCCCTGCAGCAGCCCCGGAATCTCCTCCGCGATAAAGGCTGTCAGACTGGATTCGTGGCCGCTCCAGCGATACGGCGCGCCGTCCACGATACTGCCGCGCAGACTTTTCACGTTTCGGTCGATCTCTTTGCCAAGCGCATCCTTCACATGGACGAACTTCCAGGAGATGCCGTCGGCGCCGCCGTCGGGATGGCAGGAGTTGCAGCTGAACTGTCCGCCTTTGACAATAGTCGCCGTCGTGAAGAGATAGCGGCCCAGCAGCGTCGGATCTTTGTGGTCGGTCGGCCCCAGACTGACCCGCCGGAGGATCTTCAGCGACTGCGGATCGATGACGGTCAGGTCGTTGCCGAGCATATTGGCGACCCAGAGCTCTTTGCCGTCCGGCGTGAAGGCGAGGCCTCGCGGATGCGCTCCGATGTTCCGTACAGTAAGAGTGTCTCCGTCACCGCGCACAGGAACCACATTCAGACTGTGGCCGCCGCTGCAGGTGATGAAGGCCCGCCTGCGCTTCGCGTCCAGCACGACCGAGTCGGGATCGGCGACATCCTGGCCCATGAGGTCGAGCCAGAGATTTTGGACTCCGTTGCGCGGCCCATCTGGAACCTGCAGGAACGCCTGGTTGGACCAGATACCGACAGCGGTCTCGGTCGGCCTTTCGTTCTGCGCCCGCTGCCCCACGACAAACGCCTGCCGGCCGTCCGGAAAAACCGCGATTCCGCGCAGGTTCACGGCGGGCGTCCGCCCCTGCGCCGTTTCGGTGCGGGTGGCTGTGTCCAGATAACTGATGGAGCCTGCGGTCATGTTGGCGGCGACCACAGTCGCACCGTCCGGAGTGATCGCCAAAGCGCGGGGCCTGTGCCCGGTCGGAATCGTACCTACTATCTTGCGCGCTTCCACGTCGATGACGGCGACTTGATCCAGCTGACTGACGGAGACATAAGCCCGTGTGCCGTCCGGCGACAGCGCCACATCCCACGGCGCACCGCGCAGCGTCAGGTTCTGCGTCTTGAATGCCTTCAAATCGACAAACGCGACGGAGCCGCTGAGACTGTTCGTCACAACAGCCAGCGCGCCGTTAGGCGTGACCGCCACGCCTGTGGGCTGCGTTCCTCCCGTCGAGACATGCCGCAGAACCTTCCCCGAGACGCGATCGATAATCGCCAATGCTCCCTCGTCGAACTCCGTGACCACCGCCTGCGTGCCATCCGGGGTGAAGGCGACTTTGAACGCCCCCCGGTTTCCGCCCAGCGCGGGACGCACCGCCGCCTGCGGCCCATCGTCCGCCGACCGTGCAAGGCCCGCCGCCGTGAGGACAAGCATCAGCCCTGCGATCAGGGCAAAAGGGGCAGGAAAAAGAGTGGAACTCCGCAGGGGCAAGTTGTAATCCCTTCCTTCATCCCGGCGCAAATCGCGTCCGGAAACCATGCCGAATTGTCCGACAAAAAGACGTGTCAGCCCGCGATTAGAGCAGGCTGTACGAATATTATCATACCACATGCCACTGCGGCTGCGCTGGCCTTAAGGGCCAGGATTTAGACTGCTGGGAGCAGTACTGAGAGACGAGAACAGGCGAACGGCTCCGACAGAAAACGGAAGAGGCAGCAGCACCCTCCACCGACAGTCCCCTTCAACACTAACCGCCTCCCTGTGCTGGTTCGTTCTCCGTCTGTGAGGCAGACTCCTGCCATTGTGTAACGCAGACGAGCTTTCTTGGTAACGGTGGTAACGAACGCGTTACGCATCTGCGTTTATACTGAATTCGTAAGTCAAATGCACCGTCTGCCCAGGGAGCACGATCTTCATCAACAACCCCCAGCTAAAGCTTGGGGGCTTGCAGCAGAGTTCGCACTCACTGCAATAGGCTGATTGACTGCAGCCCTGAAACCGATGTTCTTCGCCGCATTGATATCGGCATTCTCTGTGTGGCCTGCGGCCACACAGAGAAACTCAGATTGGGATTTCCTTTTGCCAGGTAAGGAAGCGACGTTTCGGTATAGACGACGAATCCGAACGGTTTCACATGCTCGATTTGCTGCAACAGGACGGCTGGAATCCAGAATGTGTTTCACAGGATGGCCTTTCCACCATGAAATTAACGTTTCCCTGTCTTGTGGTTACTGTCTAGCCTGGAGCGACAGGCTCGCAGAAGTCCATACATAAGGGGCAAGATAAGGCTAAAGGCTGGCGGATGCTGCTTCACTTCAATAGCGCGCGGTAGTTGAAGCGGTCGTCGGGGGCTGCATCGCCGTTTAGCGTGAAGTCCGTCCAGTCGCCGTTTCGGAAGCAGTGGTCGGCCCACTTGAAATCGAGGGTCACGGGAAGACTGCGGATACCGAGGGCCACGCGGGGAATGGCGATCTCCATCTCATTTCCGCGCACCACATATTTTACGGTCCCAGCCCGTTCCCACTGCGTCCTGCCTCCGACATAGCGTTCCAGACTGGTGGTGCGATCCCCTGCTTTGCGGTTGACGACGAAGTCGTAACCGAGCCAGCCGGTGCGCGCGTTGGCATCGGCATCGATGTAGAGGCGCATCCAGTCCGGATCGGTGTGCGGCGTCAGCTTGCTGTGGGTGCGCACGTAGAAGTAGATGTTGTATGCATCGAAGCTGACTTTGGCCGCAACGATGTCGTTGCGGCCGGTCGTGTTGACATACGAGCCTGCCTGCCCCGAACCGGGCGCGCTGCGGGGAGCGGTGTCGCCGACCGCATCCCGAAACTCGGGCTGCACTTCCTTCCACTCCTCGAAACGACCGTTCATCCTTATCGGCTTCGGCACGATGGGCGGCACGGCACGCACACCTTTGTAACGGCGGACGTTGGCGGCGAGCTGATAGTAGTAGTCGTCGCCGTGTCCGCCGCGCATCGGCTCGATATCTCGGCTGAACTCCTCATTGAACTCGTCTACAAAGATCGGCGGAGGCGCCTTGTATCCCGCCCAATCGTCGTAAAATCCGGCTGTCCATTCGTTCCACCCGGTGACGAACACAAAGGGAGGATCGACCTGGAGGGCACGCTCCCACTGCTCGCGGAAGTTGAAGCCCTGGCGCACAGCGTCCGGTCCTGTCTCCAGCCTGCCATTGTGATAGCTGCGCCCGAACGCGCCCGGAAAGCTCATCGGCGCGAGATGGGTCTGCGCATTATAGTTCTGCGCGACGCCGACGGTGATCTGCTCGATCTCGCCGGAGGGGCTGCGCTGCGGGGATTGAGGATAGTTCTGCAGCCAGGCCCAAGCGCCGAGGGCTGGTTTCAGGTCATCGTAGGGACCAATGGGGGTGCGGAAGGTAAAGAACTCCCGAATTTTGCGGGCGCGTTCGGCAGCAGCTGCCGGCACCGACGCCCGCATGGCAGGCTCCAGCGCCTGGGGGTGCGCTTCTCCGGCATACCGCGCCACCATTGAGCGCGCTCCTGCCACCGCTTCGCGCGTCTCAAAGGCACCGTTGCCGTAACTGCCGGTTTGGCCCCACCACCCGATATGTCCCTTCGGCAGCGACATCTCCAGATAGTAGGTTCCCAGCGGAAGCATGCGCCCACTTTCCAGCAGGAGTGTCTGGTTGTCTGTCACGTTTTCAAACCGTTGGCGGGCCAGCAGCCTGCCGCCGGGACCTGTGGTAAAGAGAGAGAGGGTCATCGCCGCCCCGGTCGTCGCCCAGGTGGGAAACGATGCACCGACGGCTAGAAAAGGCCGGTTCGTCGTGAAGACCTGACCCAGCATCCCGCCGGGAGACAGTTCCGAAGGCTGACGCGTGCCTGCCTGTGCGCTCTCCTCTGCGGCATAACTGGGGTAGGCGAGAATCAGCGGCTTCCCGTTCCAGCGGAACCAGAGATCGCTGCAGAGGCCGGGCGCGTAGAGCGTATCGTAGAGTTCGCCCAGGGTGCGCGAACCGATGCCGCCCGAATTGCCGAACGGGCAGAGAAAAGCGATCTGCGGGGTCTTCCCGCCCTGCCGCCGGATCTCTGCCCAGACTCTGCACAGCGTTCGGCGCGCTCTGTCGTAAGTGACGGCATTGGAGTTGTCGAAAACGACGACATCGACGCCGGCGTTGGCAAGCATGTGGGCATGCTTCCGCAGCACCCATTCGTCGTCGCTGGCGTAGTAGCCGAACAGCGGCTCACCCCAATAGTGTTCGGAGTTCAAGGGACCCCAGGCAGGATTGTGAACATCCTGCATTGCTTCCGGGTGCGCCTTCAAAATCTGTGTATTGTCGTAGGGTCCGCTGCCGCCGCGCGCGAACGTCAGGAAGTAGAACATGCCCACAGTTCTGTGCGCACGCGGGGCACCTGCCTCGGATGCGGTCGGCAGCGCCCGCCCAAGTGCATCCGTCGCGGCCCAGGTCTCGCTGAACGTATCCCAGGGTGCGTCTGAGGACTGCGCCTGCGCCGGGTGGCCGAAAGCCGACAGCGCTGTCAGGGCCAGCCCTAAACATGTATGGAGAATCGCAGGCTGTTTCCTCGTCATAATTTGGTTTTCTCATCGGGGGGCGGCCCGCCATGCTCCTGCTGCTGATGCTCGCATTCGGCGTGGAAAGGTTCGGTATGGAGTGTGACCACACTATGAGGCAGGGCTTCGCGGACCCTCTTTTCCAGCGCTTCCGTCAGCTGATGCGAATGCAGCAGAGTCAGATCGTCATCCATCATGACATGGGCATCGACGTGGCGCGTGGAGCCGGCCATGCGGGTGCGGACTTTGTGATAACCCAGCACATTCGGGTCGCTGTCGAACACCCGCTGCACCGTCTGCACATCCTCTTCCGGCAGGCGGCGGTCCACCAGATTGCGCATCGCATCGCGTACCACATGCCAGGCTCCCCGGAAAATGACGAGGGCGACGCCGAGCGCCAAAATCGGGTCGAAGATGCTGTTGCCGGTGAGTTTCACCAGGACCAGACCGAGGAGGACTCCGACGGCGGTGTAGATATCGGCGCGATGGTCCTGTGCCGCCGCATGGAGGGAAGGCGATTCCGTACGTTCCGCAGCACGAGACACGATACGAACGATGAAGGTGTTGACAGCCGCGGAGACCAGCATGATACCGATTCCCCAGTCGACGCGCTGGGGCCCCTCGTGGTGAAGCAGATGCTGGATCGCTTCATAGATGATGTAGCTGCCGGCAGAGAACAGCAGCAACGCCTGCAGGAGAGCCGAAACGCTCTCCATTTTGCCGTGTCCATAGGGATGGTCTTCATCCGGGGGACGGTCCGCCTCCCTTACGGTGTAGAGTGCGATCGCGGAGGCCATGACATCGGAGGCGGAATGTGCGCCATCGGAGAGCACACCTACCGAGTTGGTCAGCACGCCGATGGTCAGTTTGATGACCGTCAGAAGCGCATTCGACAGCAGCGACAGACGTGCGGCGGCGGCTTTTTCCGTTCGCGATGCGGATTCGATTTCCGGGTTAACCATGGGAATTCTCGGGCAGGCGCAGGGAAGTTTCAGGCGAACGGCGTGCGGAACCCCCTGTCTGCCGACAGCAAACTGTTTCCTGCATTATACCTGACTGCGTCGTCCCCATGATGCCGCAAATCCCGTGCTGTTCGACAGCTTCGAATGCCAAATCTGCCTGTATTCGCTTTCTTAGTATTTTTGGCATTCGAGTCGCGATTTCACCGTTCATTCTCCATGCACACGCTTTCAGCGGATATGAAGGTATACTATTGACAGACAGAGCGGGAAAGACGACGCTCCCCTGCGATGTTCCCATACGAAAAGGCACCCCCGACTCTGCTGGAGGCGCTGCCCTAACCCAACAAATCCCACCCTCTTCGAATGGTCCTTTATGGCGTCACCTCGCTGTTCTCCCGGAGGTGGTTTCGATGGAACTATGGGGTAACCTGTAAAGGCCACAATGTGTTACCTATGACAATCGTTATTGCCGACGATCATGCTGCAGTCCGTAAGAGCCTGCGTCTCCTGGTTGAGTGTGACGCGAGTCTGCAGCTGGTCGGCGAAGCTGCGGACGGCTTAGAGGCAGTTCGAGCCGTTCATGCTCTGCACCCCGATCTCCTGCTGACGGACATCAAGATGCCCCAGATGACTGGTCTGGAAGTATTGCAGTACCTGCGCAACGAAAAAAATCCGGTCGCGATCATAATTTTGTCCAATCACTCCGAGCCCCTCTATGTCGAGGCTGCCATGCGGCTGGGAGCGAACGGCTTCGTGGCGAAAGCTTCCGGGGTCGAGGTTTTAATGACTGCGATTCGTTCCGTGAGCGAAGGCGCCTCCTTCGTGGATCCCAATATAGGCACGGCTGGATCCCGGCCCCGTCCTAATGGATTCGGCGTCTCGGAATAGACCGCAGCTTTTGCACCGCAGCGTATGTTCCCGACATCCGCAAATTGAGACCGATGCGCTGTCCATTCCCATGGCAGCGTACTTTTTTGCGTTTGGGCGACCGGAAGGCCAATCGGTTGAACACTTTCGAGACCGGGCGCGTCATATCCCTGCCCCCAACAGCAAGTGGGTAGGGAGAGAACGACATGGCGATAAGGGCCTATCTATACGACGCAACAGGAACGGATCAGGAGGTCACACTGACTCAGAAGCGAGTAGAGGATCTGCATGAAAAGCAGCTCTTGTGGGTCGATGTGGGAGAGTTTGAAGAGAGCGAACTGCGCATCGTTGTGTCTCAGCTGTCGCTGCAGAAGGAAACGTTCTATACGCTGCTTCAGACCGGACGGCGGCCGCGCCTGGACCACTATAGCGGCTACTCTCAGTTCAATATTCAGACGATCGAACCGACAAACGGCAAATATTCTCTGGTGGAAGTAGATTTTATTCTTGCCCCTAACCTGATCGTCACGGTGCATCGCAAACCCGTGAGTTTTCTGAACAGCTTCGATCAGCGCGTCAAGGGCGACAGCGACCTGGGCGAACTTGACGCTCCCGCCTTTCTCGGAGGGCTGTTGGACTGGCACGTAACCAGCTATTTTCGGCTGCTGGAAGAGCTGGAACTGGAAGTGGATAAGATCGACGCGCACGCCCTGCGGCCACGGCACTCCCGCGATCTCCTGGCGGAGCTGGCGAAGGTAAGGCAGAAGGTAGCATTTGTCCGGCGGATTCTCACTCCGCATCGCGAAGTCTATGCAGCCATGGCCCGCCCCGATTTTCAGGTCGTCGCGAACTCCTCTTCGTCGTCGCATTTTCGCAATCTTGCCGACCGCCTAGACCGCGCGATTGAAGCGATGGAGAACGCGCGTGAACTTCTCGTAGGCTCTTTCGATATCTTTACTACCCAGACGACACTACGAACCAACGAAATTATCAAGGTGCTGACAATCGTCTCTTTCATCTGGTTTCCTGCGAGTGTTATTGTTGGGATCGCAACTCTGCTCCTCAAAACCCCCGTTCGGCCGATGGCATCGCCGGGTTTCTGGGCCATGCTGGGTGTGATCCTCCTGATAGCGATGTCCACTGTGGTGCTGGCTCGTTTGAAGCGCTGGATATAGTGCGTCTTCTGCCCTTCCGGTCAGCTTTCGATGCCTTCTCTCCTCCCCTCCCCCGACACGCCCATACGACCATTGATTTTCACAAAAAATGATTTTCACAAAAAATTTCTCTGTATGCCCCTGACGTTTGCCTGCGCCGGTGTATTATCCAGTAAGAGACGTCTTCCTGCCGTTCATACCGATCTTGGCTCTCAACAAGCCCCGATATGGCGACGGCTTTGTCCAAAAGAAAATGGAATTTCTTTTGGACAAACAGCATGCCATGCATGGTGCCGTAGACCATGCCGTTCAAAATCGAACAGGGCTGAGAAACAGCCCGTTCATCCCTGTACGCAGAGGAGACAACCAAAAGTGAAAAATCGCTTAAATTCGATGCTGGTGCTATTTACTGCAATCGCTATTCTGTCCTGTGCCAGCCCTGTTCGCGCACAGTATCTCGGGGATGCGTACGGTCTCAACCTCAACCTCGATGCGCTCAACCTGCTCAGTTTGGGTGTTACCATCGCGGATACCGGCGCCCTGCCTTCCGCTGGGGGGGACCATTTACCGTCAACCTCCTTACCGCTTCGGCAGGCACCGGAGGGCTCGGCGGCCTGGGCGCCGCCACGGGCGTCATCCATACCAGCACACAGGGAATCAGCAGTGTCGTCAACAGCTCGGCCGTCGTCGATAACCTGAGCGTTCTTCCCCCTCTGCTTGACTCGGTCCAGCTCTCGGCGACGGTTGTCTCGTCCAGCGCGACAGCCAACAGCGGCGGAACTTCGGGAAGTTCGACCATTGCGGGCCTGATGTTTGGGAATATCGCCATCAGCGTATCCGGCGCTCCCAACCAAACCGTCGTGGACCTCCTCGGAAACACACTGACCCTCAACGAACAGATCCACAACTTGAACGGCAGTCTGACCGTCAATGCGCTCGATCTTAGGACAGCGGCAACAATTAACGCTCCACTATTTCGCCCCGAACGAGATCGAAACGAAGGCGATTATGAAGCAGTTATTGTTGCACGTCTCCTTAGTCTGCTTGGCGGTACTTCCCGCCTCCGGGTGTCCAGTTCGACCGCAGGCTTTACCGGAGGGGCGTCTACCCTTGAACCGGGCAGCATGGCGCTCCTTACCGGAGCCGTCATAAGCGGCGGCCTCTTCACCGTGCGCCGCCGCCGAAGAGGCATGGCGAAACGGTGCGGCAGAGTTCTCCCCTCCTGAAGCA
>JAYTGR010000649.1:0-1331 GCA_043733205.1 Chthonomonadaceae bacterium | reverse complement strand
TCGACCGCAGACAGACGCCGCGCCGCTTCTGTTCGCGGCACGTAATAGGGGCCTCTCATCCAGTCCTTCGGATGAGAGGCCCTTGCTGCGTTCGTCAGAACCATTCTTCTTTTTAATCTGCACGGGACGAGTAGACGCAGTTTCCCGCAGCGAACGTCCGGCGGACCGATCCATCGGCGTTCAGCAGCACGATATCCGCATCGAAGCCTGGAGAGAGCAGCCCTTTACGATGTCCGAGGCCAAGTGCGGCTGCCGCATTGCGCGAAGACATCGCGGCGCGCTGGGGCAGGCTGTAGGACTGCGCGTTGGCAAACGCCTTTTCAAGGGTGAGCAGGCTGCCGGCGAGCGTACCGTCCGGAAGGCGGGCGGTGCCGTCGTGGACGACGACGGGCAGATCGCCCAGTGAAAACCCGTACCCCTCCCCCATTCCGGCGCCGGGAATACCGTCGGAGATAAGCACCACACGCTCTGCTCCCTTCGCATCGATGAGCGCACGGCACGCAGCGGGGTGAACATGCACGTTGTCCCAGATAAGTTCGGCCGTCAGTTCTGAGCGGCTCAGCGCCGCACCGACGACACCGGGTTCGCGGCTGCCGAGCTGGCTCATCGCGTTGTAACAGTGCGTGACGTGGCGGGCGCCCGCATCGATGGCGGCGCCGACCTCAGCGTACGATGCGTCCGTATGCCCTATCGATGCGACAATGCCATTGTTCGTCAGAAATCGTATCAGTTCCAAGGCGCCTGGCATCTCAGGCGCCAGAGTAACAATACGGACCACGGACAGCAGTTCGTGTGTCCAGCGTTTGAACTCTTCGACATCCGGAAGGCGAATATACTGTCCCGGCTGCGCTCCCTTGCGTTTAGGATTGATGCAGGGGCCTTCCAGATGGCAGCCCAGAACGGCAGCGCCGAATCTCCCGTTCTCCTCGGAGCACATGCTTTTGGCGGCGGCATTCAGAGCCGCGCTCTGCTCGTCCCGCGAGGCGGTGATCGTCGTGGAAAGAAATCCGGTGACGCCATGCCGAGCCAGGTGTGCCGCGACAGCGTTCAGCGCGTCCAGCGTGCCTTCCATTACCGCCCGCCCTGCGCCGCCATGCACGTGTATATCGATGAATCCTGGCAGGAGCAGGGCATCCCGCGCATCGACATCGTCTTTTTCGGGCCGTGTGGCGTCGTTCCAGGTCTCGACCCCGACCACTTTGCCGTCCACCACCCGCACGGCAGCGTTCTCTGTCACTCCAGAGGCATCTGCCATTCGCTCAGCCAGAATTCGCACTTCTTACCTCCCACCCAGCGTTGGACACCCAAACGTCAACAGAACCCCGTCCAAG
>JAYTGR010000648.1:0-1333 GCA_043733205.1 Chthonomonadaceae bacterium | reverse complement strand
ACCCGTGCCGCCCGTCCTGCTGGAGCGGCGTGCTGCTGCGTTACTCGGTCCATGCCCGGAGCCGGTGCGAAGAGCGGGAAATCCCGAAAATCACGTATCTGCCTGCCGACAGCCGACTGGCGGACGTGGACCTCAGCGATGCTCAGGTCGAGGCTGTAACGTTCAAGGTATCAAGCGGTGACGACAGCTTCTTCATGGTTCTGGGGGTCGATGGCTGCGTTTTAACTGTGTATCGAAAGAACCAGGCGTATAAGACTGCGCAGAGGCTCAAGCAGCGCCGCCGCGAGCTGCTCGCTCGTGCCGCATGAGCAAGCAGTTCAGAAGCGGCCAAGTCAGAAGCGGCCGCGCTGCCTCGCAAGGGGCAGGGTTGGTGGTGTGAATTAAGATTTGTAGCATTTAAGATTTGAAGCGTTTAAGATTTGCAGAGTTAAGGAGAGTTTGCAGTGGACAAAACTATTATGGCAGCGGTCGGTGCGGTGCATCTTGGTGAGGCGATTGCTTATGGAAGCCTTTCGGTATTGCCGCTCTTTTCAAATGAGCCTCAAGGGCCGGAATATCTGACGCTCGGCGAAGCGCTGGCGCAGGACCTGGTGACGGTGACGGAAGTCAGCGAGGCCGGGTCCGTTCCTGATCTGAAAGTCATCAGCCGAGCCGACCAGCACGTCCTGATCGTGGACGGCGAGGAGCTGTCGGGCGCGAAACAGAATCGGTGCCTGAATACGAGCGTTCTGCTCGCCCCTCATTCGGAGACGCAGGTTCCCGTCTCCTGCACGGAACACGGGCGATGGGGCTATGCCACAGGAAGCTCTGCGTTCTCGGAATCAGGGCATGTGCTGGCGCGTGAGGCCCGCTCCCGCCGGACGGCCCAGGTGCATGCATCTCTGGCCGCGCGTGCTTCCTTCACGTCGATGGAAGGACAGAGAGAAGTGTGGGACAGCATCCAGAGCCTGTCGCAGCGCGCCGATGCGTCCTCACCGACAGGCGCCATGCGCGACGTCTTTGATTCCCGGGCCGGCAGCATGGAAGCTGCGGTAGCCGCCTTGCCGACCATGCCTCGTCAGGTCGGCAGCCTTTTTCTGTCGGGCAACGACGTGCTTGGCCTGGACTTGGTTTCGCGTCCTGCGGCCTACGCGCGGCTGCACCCCAAGTTCGTCCGCTCCTATCTGCTGGAAACGCTGCTGAGCGCGCCGGCCGAGCTGGCTGGCGGGGAGCGTGAGGCAGGACGGGTCTTCCTGGATCGAATGCTGGCGGCAGACGAGAAGTCCTTTCCGTCAGTCGGCTGCGGACAGGACCACCGCTTGAGCGGCCCAGGGCAGATCGGCTCCGCGCTGGT
>JAYTGR010000647.1:0-10921 GCA_043733205.1 Chthonomonadaceae bacterium | reverse complement strand
GGCCTCCTCCGGAGGCAGCAGCGGCAGCTCCCACAGCAGGTCCGCGCTGCCGAAGCTGCCCAGACGCGCCCGCGATGCCACCAGACGGGCGGCGATATCCGGCTCCAGAGCCAGCGCGTGGGCGAACTGCTCCGCGGTCGCTTCGTTGACCAGTACGGCGTCGGCAGGCGGCTCCCTGCGTTTGCCTATATAGACTGCCGCCAGCGTCGGCAGAAGCACAAAGAGCAGCACGGCAATGGTCAGAACCCCTTCGACCTTGCGCCCGGAATCACGTAACGCCAAATTTTCGCACTCCTCCCTGCTCGGCTCCGGAAAAATCCGGGGAGGCCATCGGCCTCTACAGCAGAGATACGCACCAGCCGCTCCGGCGGCTTCAGCAAAAAGCGCAGTCTCTCGGGTTCAGGGGGTCGGCATGTTCTGCAGGCGCTGCTGCAGGGCGCGCATCCAGCGATCCGGCACTTCATAGCGGCGCTGGGTATACCAGTCCCGTTTGCGCAGCAGCAACGTCCCGCCTCGTCTCCACCACAGCAGGCCGCTCGGCTGGCCGAGAGTATCCAGGGCGGCGGCTTCGGGCGAGAGAGCGGGCTCTCCCGGCCTGACGACGGCATCTGAAGACAGCTGGTGAAGCTGCGCTGGGCTGCGATAGCAGTCGGAGAATATCGGCATGCACTCTGTCGATGCGAGGGCGCTAAGGCGGTCGATCCATCTGATATTTTTGGCGGCTTCCAGGACGGATTTCGAGGCAGGCAGGGCTGATATATTCAGCTTCTCTGTGGGCAGATAGGGATTTCTGTGCGCGGGCAGGAGCCACTGATCCCGGCTTTCGAAGCTGCCCATCGTCATGCAGGTGTTCGCGCCCAGGATCACCTGCAGCACTTCCGCGCTCAATCCGGAATTGTTGGTGTGGTTCAGGCGGAAGCGCAGTCCGTGGCGCGCCAGCATCTCCGGCGCATCGATGACGATATGGACATTCGGGAAATTGACCCGATGCGCCTCGTCCAGCGCTTTCAGGGTGGTGACGACTTCGCCGAAGGCTTCGCGCGCCATCGCCTGCTGCGTCTCGCCCAGCGCTTTGACCTGGGCATCGAGCAGCGCTTTCATACGCGCGGTCACCTGCTGTTCCAGGCCGTCCTCATAGCGCTGGGCCTTGAGGCGGCGCACCAGCGTGTAGCGCATCCTGCCATCGGCGAGAGGGGCTTCCTCCCAGGTATCGTTGAAGAGCGCGGCCAGATCGAGGAGGGTGCTGCGCAGGGAACGGGCAGGACTGAACGCGGCCACTTTGTCATCCGCGACATACGGGTCCGCCTTGAGGGAGACGCCGGTTTTTCGGCCCAGCAGAACCAGCAGATCGCTTACCGGAATGCCTTCCGCATGAACCGCGACCTTCTGCTGCAAGCGTGAATCGACGCTGAATCCCTGCGCTGCGGCAGGCACAGCGGACTGCGCCGCAGCGCAGACAGGGGTCAGCAGCAGGCTGAATAGGACGGATACGGATGTATGAGCGAGAAGGCGCATGAATCTCTCCTCCAAAGGGTGTTTCCCAGCACAAGCCGATTTAGCCATTCGACGGTTCAGAGGAGCGCGAGGTTACAAGCGGACGATGCAGAAACAGCCGACACAAAGAACAGGCATGTTTGCCTGTCTTTTGTGCCGGCTATTTTCAAGGAGGATCGAGCGTTCACGCCAGGCGTAAAGTATTCAGCCCCAGCGTCCGGTGCCGACGGCGACCAGGGCGCTGACGGTGAAGAAGACGATCGCGATATTGCGCGTGTAGAGGGTCAGACGCTCCTCACGGCCCGCTTTGCCTTTGAACGACGAGGTTGCCGTGGTGCCGATCTGCCCGGTCAGGCCTTCGTTTTTGCTCTCCTGCATGGTGACAATAGCGATCAGGGCAACGCCCGACAGCATCTGTGCCAGGAGGAGAACCCAGTAGAATAAATGCAGAAACATCATCGTGATACAGGTTCCTTTGTCTAGATCGTGGGAGGCGGAGAGGGTCTAACCCTTCCGCATCTCCTCTTCGACACGGCGGCGAATTTCCGCTTCGCGTTCTTTCTCTTTGCGAAGCTCGTCGTCGTTATCGTCGCTCATACCCTTTTTGAACTCTTTCATGCCGCTGCCGAGGCCCTTCATCATCTCGGGAATCTTTTGACCCCCGAAAAGCAGGAGAGCGACGACACCGACGACGATCCACAGAGTAGGATTGGTTACGTTGGCGAGGTATTCCATGGCTTATATTCTCCTAACGGCGACGAAGTTTGTCGCCGCTGTCTTTGCGCAGTCCGTCGTCCTTATCGTCGGCCATGCCTTTTTTGAACTCTTTCATACCGCTGCCCAGGCCCCGCATCATCTCAGGAATCTTTTGACCCCCAAAGAGCAGCAGTGCGATGACGCCCACGACGATCCAGAGCGTAGGGTTGGCTATGTTGGCGAGATAGTGCATATCGGTTCACTCTTCCATTCCAGGAAGGCTATGCGGCCTTCCTGTCAGCTGCGCGGCACGGTGGAATCCGCCGGGCGCGGGGTGATCGGCTTCGGCGCCGGCACAGGATCGACGGGCGCAGGCGAGACACCGTATTCACTTGACGTATCTGCGAAGGCGGACGCCGCGAAATCGCCGCGCGGCGGCTCGTCAGTAAGCAGAGGAGCCGTCGTATGGGTCAGGTCGTCTTCCGGCACGGACGCAAAAACGGGCGGTTCGGAAGCGTTGCCATAACTGTCGTATTTCGGCGGATCGTAGGTCGGTTCGTAGCGGTTACTATCCATTCGAAAAGTATCGGTCAGTTCACTGGTCGAGCGCTTGAACTCGCGCAGAGCACGGCCCAGTTGGTTGGCGATCTCCGGCACTTTTTGCGGTCCGAACAGCAGCAGCACCGCTACAAAGATCATTCCCAGAGCGATAGGATTATCGAGAAACGCGAATGTTAGCATCATTAACCTCTGAATTTCCGCAGGACGACCGATCCGAATACCAGTAAAACGATCACACCGACCACGACCAGATCAAGTGGATGATTCAGAAACGCGACTGTCATTGTCAATCCCCTCGATACTGTGTCATGCAATCTGTTCGACAGCGGTGCGGTGCGCCACTGCCAGGATCGCTTCACGGGTACAAAAGCCTGCGCCGATCACGGCTGCATTCGCCGCGCCCGCTCCGGTCGCCAGCCGCAGGGCGGATTCCGGGTCGGCAGACGGGTTTCCTTCCGTCCAGTGCCAGAGAAAAGCCGCGAGAAACGAGTCCCCGGAGGCGACGGCACTGGCAAATTCTATCGGTGGCGGGGTCGCAAACCACGCGCCCGCCACATTGACGAGCAGCGCTCCCTCCGCTCCCAGCGTCAGGATCACTAATTCGATGCCGCTTCGAAGCAGTTCCTGTGCGGCCTGCAGCGCCTCGCTCCGATTCGAGAGGGGTCTGCCCAGAGCCGTTTCCAGCTCCGTCTTATTCGGCTTGACCATCCAGGGCCGGGCTTTCAGACCTTCCTTCAAGGGCTCTCCGCTCGTATCCAGCACTGCCGGGGTTTTCCAGATGCGCGCCAGATCGATCAGTTCCGCGTAGAGGGTCGGCGGCGTACCCGGAGGAAGACTGCCGCTCAGTACGACAAAGGAAAACGTCTCCTGTGACAGCAGACGTGTCATGTGGTCAAAAAGTTTTGCTATCTCCTGCGGCGAAACCTCGGGGCCGCTTTCGTTGATCTCGGTCTGCGTTCCAGTCGTCGTATCGATTGCGGCGATGCAGAGCCGTGTCTCTCCCTGGACGCTGACCATATCGCAGGGGAGGCCCTCCTTCTGCAGAGCCATCCAGAGCATGGAACCCTGGTTTCCGCCGAGAAAGCCGGTGGCGAGTGGGCGGCCGCCTAGAGTGCGGTAGACACGCGCGACATTGATGCCTTTGCCGCCCGCGACCGTATAGGTCTGTGAGGGACGGTTGACAGCGTCGAGGCGAAACCCATCCACGCGATAGGTCTTGTCTACTGCAGCGTTCGGGGTGACCGTCAGGATCAATTTTCACTCCCTGGTCACGGTTTTTCGGAGTTCGAGCGATCTCGAAACCATGGGCTGAGCGGCCCCGGCGAACCCGCGTTCAAAAATACGTACGCTCCGGCCTTGACAGAATTGTACCACACCCCGTATAATTTGGCAAGAACGCGCACAGGGACTTCTTCCGCAGGCGTTCGGTTCGCCCAGGTGGTGAAATGGCAAACACGCTGGCTTCAGGTGCCAGTGCTCGCAAGGGCTTGGAGGTTCAACTCCTCTCTTGGGCATCCTCAAAAAGAACAGTTCAGTCGCTCGACTGAACTGTTCTTTTTTGCGTTTCTTCTCCCCCATCGGACGTGCATTTGCAAGCGAGCAGACACTGCAGAAAACCTTTCTTCTCCGCGCGCATTTCCTGCTTGCGTTTGGTGTGAGACTATGCTATCATAGCCCCATTCAGGAGCTTTGTCCCGCGCTGCAGAAGGACATACAGCCCCACAGTCCTGTCATTACACCGAAAGGAAAATTTAAATGTCCTCTTTGTACAAATGCGCCCATGGTGATATATGCACATCCTGTTACACCAAGGAGAACACGCAGCCGGGCCTGCTTTCGCGGAAGCGAGCCGAGTAGATGAGCGCCCCCT
Organism: Chthonomonadaceae bacterium; assembly: GCA_043733205.1. Taxonomy (GTDB): domain Bacteria; phylum Armatimonadota; class Chthonomonadetes; order Chthonomonadales; family Chthonomonadaceae; genus JANXLO01. The sequence goes on along the minus strand of JAYTGR010000647.1, from coordinate 6,300 downwards.
CCACCGACAAATGCCCGGATCCCGAGGTTCAGGCTTACTGCGTCCACTGTCGCAGTCGCCGCCCTATGCTGGGCGCTATCCAGGTCTGCAATCGACGCGGTGGGCGTGACCTCAAAGGACACTGCGCTGTTTGTGGCAAGTCCATGTATCGCCTTGGCGGCTGGGATTCTGTCGCGGCCGCCGCCCTCAAAGCCACACCGCCCTCTGTTTCAGAGGAAGAGCCTCCCTCCTGATTATTGGAATCTACCAGTCGGCGACGGAGCCGTCGTCATCATGGAGCCAGCGACCAGGGTCAGGCAGGGGGCCGAGCGGGCAGCTGGCCAGGAACTCTTCGTCCAGTTCGACGCCGAGACCGGGGCGCTGAGGCAGATCGATATAGCCATCTTTGACGACGAAAGGCTCCTTCAGATAGCCTGCGCCGAGGCCGAGTGGGTCCACGAACTCCTGAATGAGGAAGTTGGGGGTGCAGGCATCTATCTGCAGGCAGGCAGCGAAGTTGATGGGTCCATAGGGGTTGTGGGGCGCGAGGGAGGCATACCAGGTTTCGGCCATGCTTCCGATCTGGCGTGTCTCGAAGATGCCGCCGCAGATACAGGGGTCCGGCTGCAGGATCGTCGCCGCGCCTTTCTCCAGCACCTCTCGAAATCCCCATTTGGTGAAGAGACGTTCACCGGTCGCGACGGGGGTCTTCGATTGGCGGGCGAACTGCACCAGAGCGTCCACATTTTCGGGCAGTACGGGCTCTTCGATAAACATCGGATGATAGGGACGGATCGCCTCTTCCATCCAGACTGCCATCGTCGGGCTGACGCGCCCGTGAAAGTCCAGCAGAATGTCGATCCGACTGCCGACCGCTTCGCGCACCGCCTGCACCCGTGCCGCCGCATCTTCAACGATGCTGTAGTGATCCACCGCATGGACTTTCTCGAACGGGTTGAACTTCATGGCGGTGTAGCCGCGCGCCACGACCGATTTGGCGCTCTCGGCCAGTTCGGTGGGCGTCCTGCCTGTCGGGCGGGTGTAGACCCGAATACGGTCGCGCACCGCGCCTCCCAGCAGCTGCCACACCGGCACGCCGAGCGACTTGCCGAGAATGTCCCACAGGCACATCTCGATGCCGGAGATCGCCGCGCACAGGATCGGCCCACCGCGCCAGAACGCGCCGCGATAGAGGCTCTGCCAGAGGTGGACGATCTTCCGGGCGTCCTCCCCAATGAGCGCGTGTTCGTAGCTGCGCACCGCTTCCGCCACCACGAACGCCTTGTCCCCCAGGCACTCGCCGTATCCGACGATGCCCGCATCGGTCTCGATCCTGACGAACAGCCACCGCGGCTGTACGGGAAACGTGGTCACCTTTGTAATTTTCACCGTAGAAACTCCTCTTCTCAGCGTAGATAGTGTCTCCTCTATTCGGCAGTCATGTCTGAACTCCTCCCTGAAGGCCGAAGGCGCAGGGCCATCCAGTTTCCCTCTGTGAGCGTTCGCATGGCACGATGGACTAAAGTCCTTCGCTTGGGGCCTGCGGCCGAAGGTCCGCCTGCGCGGACTTCGGATACAGAGGCTGTACTGCCACCGGAAACGTCCCCGCGTACGGTCTGCCTGCGCGGACTCGTGATACGGCTCTTTGGTAAAAACTGAATGACCCTGCAGAAGACGTCTGCGCCTTGACAGCGCATTCCCCTTTAGGTATACTGGCAAACGACTGACAGGGTAGACGCTCGGGCGGACTGCCCCCTATTTTTTGTGACAGGACGACCGGCCCCTTATGGCGATACTTGGATTCGAACTGGAGGAGATAGCCCGTCTGATCGCCCTCGTAGAAGAGAGCGATCTGGACGAGATCATCCTGGAAGAGGAAGGGCGTAAGCTGCGGATTCGCGGTCCCCGCCCGCAGCGGCAGGCCGTGCCGCAGGCGCCCACTGCGGCTGCTTATGCGGCGCAGATGCCTGCCCTGCCTCCGCCGCCGCGCCGGCCGGCCGCAGAGGCTGCTCCCTCCCAGGCGGAGGAGGGGACGGTCGCGCTGGTTTCGCCGATGGTGGGAATCTTCTACCGGGCCGGCAAGCCGGGCGATCCGCCGCTGATCGAAGTGGGGCAGCGCATTGCGGTCGATCAGCCTATCGGGCTGATCGAGGCCATGAAGATTTTTTCGGAGATCCCGGCAGAGCACGCGGGCGTCGTCGTCGCCATTCCGGCGGTGGACGGCGCGCTGATCCAGGCCGGAATGCCGATTGTGATTGTAAAACAGGACTGACGCCAATGCCGGCGGAGTGAAAGATTCATCCGTCTTTCCTCTGCTCTCGTGAGAGATCGAGTTCTCTCGTGAGGGATCGGGCGAAGGGCGGCGAGGGGAGTTACGATGAGCGGAGAGGCCGCAAAAAGGTGGAATAAGGAGCGGGTGGAGATCGGGATTCTCGGTCTTGGCGTGGTCGGTTCCGGCACCGTTCAGTTACTGGAACAGAATCGGCAGGAGATCGAGCGCAAGATAGGGATGCCGACCCATATCAAGCGTATCGCCGTGCGCGACCTGCACAAGCCTCGGGCCGTTGCGGTCGACCGCGCCCTGCTGACAACCAACGCCTACGAGATCCTGGACGATCCCGCAATCGACATCGTGTGCGAGCTGATCGGCGGCGTCGATCCTGCGAAAGAGTTTGTCCTGCGGGCGCTCCACAATCGCAAACAGGTCGTCACGGCCAACAAGGAGATGATCGCCAAAGAGGGCCAAGTTCTGATGGAAGAGGCGGGCCGGCACGGGCTCGACTTCCAGTTCGAGGGCAGCGTTGCCGGCGGTATCCCGATCATTCAGCCGATGAAGAACGCCCTGGCAGGCAATCGCGTCACCGAGGTGATGGGGATCATCAACGGGACGACCAATTATATCCTGACCAGGATGAGTCAGGAGCGAGTCGATTTCCAGGAGGTGCTGCGCGAGGCGCAGGAGCACGGCTACGCGGAAGCCGACCCGACCAGCGACATCGAAGGTTTCGACGCGCAGTATAAGATCGCTATCCTCGCCTCCATCGCCTTTACCAGTCGGGTCTCTGTCCAGGACATCCATGTCGAGGGCATCACCCGGATCGAAGCGGCGGACATCGAGGCCGCGCGGGAACTCGGCTACGTCATCAAACTGGTCGGCATCGCCCGCAGAGTGGAAGGAGACCGCATGCAGGTGCGCGTGCATCCGGCCCTGCTGCCGCAGGCGCATCCCCTCGCTTCGACCAATGGCGTCTACAACGCGGTGCTAGTGCGGGGTGAAACGGTGGGCGACGTGATGTTCTACGGCCGTGGGGCAGGCAGTGGCCCGACCGGCAGCGCCGTTGTGGGGGACATCATGGATGTGTGCCGCAACCTGCGTTACGGCTCCACAGGACGCGTGTCCTGCACCTGTTTCGAACACAAGCGTATGCAGCCGATCGATGAGGTCATCACGCGGCACTATCTCCGCATGACGGTACAGGATAAACCGAAGGTGCTGGCGGCCATCGCGACCGTGCTGGGAAACAATGCGATCTCGATAGAATCCGTGGTGCAAAAAGCCACGCACAGCGGTCTTGCGGAGATCGTCTGGGTGACACATGAGGCGGCAGGCCGCCAGGTGACGCAGGCGCTGGAAGAGATCCGACAGCTGGCGGTCGTCCTGAACGTCGCCAACTGGCTGCGGGTCGAAGCGTAACGGTTTGAAAGAGGAGAACGAGCATGGCGGAAACCGAGAACGGACATCTGACTCTCAAGGCGACGACGGAACCGGCTTACGAACTGCCGGCAGACCCTGCCTCCTTTGAACTGCGCATTCTGCAGACGAAGCAGATGCGTGTCTTTCGGCAGGCAGGCGTGGCCCGCCTGACACTGGAAAACGACCGTTCCTGGACCAAGGTCGCGGTTGCGCGCGCCTTTCCCCTCTCCGATCCCGACCACTATCTGGGCTTTCTCGACGGCGCTGGCAAAGATATTGGCATGCTGCAGGATCCGGCCCTGCTCGATCCGGCGTCGCGCCAAGTGATCGACGAAGAGTTGGACAAACGCTACTTCGTGCCGGTCATAGAGCGCGTCCACTCGGTGAAAGAAGAGTTCGGAACGGTCTACTGGAAAGTCGATACGGATCGGGGCGAAAAAGAGATCATCGTGCGGAATCTGCGCGACAACATCCAGGAGCTGAGCGCGACCCGCGTCATCATCACCGATATCGACGGCAACCGCTTCGAGTTCGCCGACCTGACGAAAATGGACACCAAAACCCAGGGCTTCATCTTCCGCAACCTCTGATTTTGAGTTTCGATTTAAGGCAGGATGGGAGAGCGGCGTAAAGGCAGGCTGATTTTAAGGCTGTCGAGGGTGGATGTGTAGGCGGCGTGGACAATTTCGAGGGCGGCGCGGGCATCGGCAGCAGTGACGCGCGGGGAGGCCAGCCCACGCGCTGTTGCGGCGAAATGGCGCAGCATCTCCGCCTGCCGAAGGGCGGAGAGGGGGAGTGCTGAAGAGGTCTCCAGGGGCAGAAATTCGGGTTTGTGACTGGCGCGCTGCAGTTTGAGGGCAGGCAGAGCGCTGGGGCCGGACTCGCCGGCGCTCAGCGTCAGTTCCATTTCGCCCTGTGTGCCGGTAAAGAGATAGCGCTCCAGGGGATTCAGGCCGCGCGAGCGCGAGAGGTGGTGCGTGGACTGCCCATGCTCATGCGAGACGATAAGGTTCGCAAGGGCAGTGCTGCCGCTGCCGGGGCGGGCCGGCAGGTTGTTTGCGCTGCCGGGAAGGTCGATGTCGGCGCTGACGGTCTGCGCCTCTCCCAGCCAGCGGCGGCAGAGGTCGGCGGTCTGACACGCGAACTGCGGCAGCTGCTCTATCCACGAACGCGCTTCGGTTTCTCCCCCATTCTCTACCGCCACAATTCCCCCGGTCGGAAAACTCCAGTCGCAGCGCACCTGTCGCAGGGTGCCGATAGCATCTTCCGCCAGACGTTGGGTCACCAGTTCTATCCAGGGATCGAAGGGGCGCGCAAAGGCGGGGACGAGAGCAATCCCGGCGGCTTCTGCGGTGTTCAGGACGGTGTCGAACTCGGCGAGGGTCAGGGCGAACGGGGCGGCGCAGAGAATGGGCAGACCGGCATCGATGGCTTGAAGGAGGAACGCGCTGCGCTCTTTCGCTTCGAGGGCGATCAGGAGCGCATCGGGCTTCACATCCGAGGCGCGCAGGGCAGTGAGATCCGTGAAGACGACGGAGCGGCCCAGATCCCGCGCCAGGACGCGGGCCAGGCGGATGTCCCCTTCCACCAGGGCGACGACCTGAATCTGCCTGACAGCGTTTAGAGCCGCGTCGTAGCGTGTGCGGCTCTCCAGCAGTCCGACGCCTGCGACCCGCAGCGGCGGCAGCAGTCCTCCGACGACCTCGCTCATCGGACTCCCGACTTACGCGCCTGACGCACCAGGCGTACGAAACGTGGCAGCAGCAGGACTTTGCTGATCTTACGCGGATTCGACAACACTCGCCACAACCACTCCAGACGCGCTTTCTGCATGACTATCGGCGCACGCTTGACATTGCCCGAGAGCACATCGAAGGTGCCGCCCACCCCGATCAGCACGGAGGCGCCCAGCCGGTCCCGATGCGCGGCGATCCACTTCTCCTGTTTGGGAATTCCCATCGCGACGAAAACGGCCTCCGCCTGGGCTTCCCGAATCTCTGCTGTGAGCGCGTCGGTTTCGTCCGGTTTAAAGAATCCGTCCCTCGTTCCGACGATCTGTACGCCGGGATACTTCGCCCGCATCTTCTCGGCAGCCTGCGCCGCCACGCCCGGCCCCGCACCGAGGAAAAAAAGCCGATAGCCGGTCTCCGCCGAGCGGCGGCACAGCTGCTCGACGATTTCCACTCCGGAGACGCGCTCCGGCAGCGGATCGCCCACCTGTTTCGACGCCCATAAGACGCCGACGCTGTCGGGGGTCACGAGATCCGCACCGCGAACGATGGCGTGCAGAGCGACGTCCTCCTGTGCCAGAACGAGCATGGAGGCGTCCGCTGTGACAACATGGTGGGGAGAACCCGCCGCAAAGAAGCCGTCCATCGTCTCCAGCGCGGTCTGCATGGTGACGCTGTGAACGGTCAGGCCGAGGATCGCAACTCCCGGCAGGGACTTCGGTTGCGGAGGGTTGACAGACGAAGCGGTCATACAAAAACTCTCTTCGGGTGCGCATCTAAAATCGAAAAGCAGGCCAGGAATCGCGGTCGATCACGAGGCCTCTACAGAGCAGATTATACCCTATTTCCCCGGCGCACTTCCGGCAGTGAGGGAAGGCGGCAGGGACAGCGCGCACC
>JAYTGR010000646.1:0-1335 GCA_043733205.1 Chthonomonadaceae bacterium | reverse complement strand
TCATTATACCACAGATTCTCCCTTTTGCGACGTCTTTGCCGAAAGTTTTGTTTTCACTCTGCGATTTCAGGCAAATAGGGGCAAAACGACCATGCCGTCTTACGAGCTTTCTAGTGCCGACAGAGGAGGACGGGCAACTAATCGGCGCTGAACACGGTCTCTAGAAAAGGCGCAGTGCCGCCAGAATTAGTCAGGAGACGCAGGTAAAGAGGCAGAAACGGCGCGTTTTGCCAGCCTGGCGTCGGAGCGTCAGGAAAGCAGTCGAGTGCGATATGACACCTCGGATTGAACGCAAAAAACAGGTCAGAACGGCAAAATACCAGCAGATTCTGTTCTGGACAGCCAGATACGGAGATTGTTGTCGGGCGGCGCAATGGCTTCTGGATCATGGGACGGATGCCGGTATGTCCAGCCATAATGGCAGGTCCGCGCTCCTGTGGGCCGCCGAGACAGGCCAGCTCGCCATGGTGCGTCTCCTGCTGAATCACGGCGCACCTATCGATCGGCCGGATAAAGCTGGACAGACGCCTTTGATGACTGCTGGAGCCTGGAAACATACCGAAGTCTTCAGGACACTGCTGAGTCACGGCGCAGATGTTCATGCGCAGGACAGATCCAGACGAACCGCCCTGCATCAGGCTGCCGCATCCGGTCAGGCGGATCTCGCCGCGCTCCTGCTAAAGAAGGGAGCAGCGGTGGATGCGCAGAACAGTACGGGAGCAACCCCCTTGATGGAAGCTGCTAAAGCGGGTTTCCTGGTCACCGTTCGCTGCCTTATTAAGCACGGAGCGAACGTGAAGGCCCGCACCCAGCAAGGGGATACTGCCCTGATCGTCGCAGCGGACGCCGAAATTCAGCTCTGTCTGCTGGAAAAGGGAGCCGATGTAAACGCACAGGGGTTCTATGGATGGAGCGCACTCACGCGTGCAGCGGCCTATGGTAAACTCGACAGTGTCAAACTTCTGTCAGTGCATGGCGCAAACCTGGAGATGGCGATAAAATCCAGAGAGACGGCGCTTCTATTGGCTGTACAGCGCAGACACGGAGATATGGCCGAATTCCTGCTCCGAAAAGGAGCGGATGCCTCCGCAAAAGACTTTTACGGCCGAACGGTTATCAAGATAGCGCAAGACGCGGAAGATAAGGAGATGCTTCATCTCCTCAATCGCTATGGTGCGAACCGAAAGAGGACGATCCCATGAACGCCAGACGGCAGATCTTTTTTTCTCTCGCAGGGGTGCTGCTATGCCTGCCCGGCATAGCCGTCTTCGCGAACTTTGCAAACCGCCGTCGCGAGGCGATGCCGCCTGTGCGATTTCGCGAACATCTCATCGA
>JAYTGR010000645.1:0-1341 GCA_043733205.1 Chthonomonadaceae bacterium | reverse complement strand
AACGATGTCAAGCGGAAATTAATTTTGATTTTCACGGTTTTCGGCCCGTCTGCCCGCACGGTTCGCCGCAGCATTTTGCCCCTGGAAACAGACCGCTGACGTGCGGCAAAACCGCATTGACACGGAGGTCCGTTTGTGTTAAAGTGAGAGACGGGCGAGGAAGCAGACAGGACTGTCTGCCGGTCTCCGCGCCCAACCTCAAGAGAAGGATCTGCGGACATTCCGGGGCCGCACAGAAGCCATCCGCTCCGGTACGGCCTCTCCCCATCCGCATCGAGGCGACATGGAAATGGAATCATCTCTCGCTCCCCCCCCTGGTATGGAAGAGCCGCCGGAGGCCTCCACGCTGCGTGAGCTGACGCCGATGCAGTGGAAGTCCGGCCTGGCAGCGTGGCTGGGCTGGCTCTTCGATGGACTGGACGGTTATCTCTATATCCTGGTGGCAACGCCTTTCGTCGCACAACTGCTGGGGCTGGGGATCGCAGACCTCGCGTCCAAGCAGAACCTTAGGAATGTCAGCCAGCATGCCGCTTATATTCAGGCAGCTTTTCTGGTAGGATGGGCACTGGGCGGCGCGGCCTTCGGATGGATTGGAGATCGGTTCGGACGCAGCCGCACGATCTGTCTGACGATTTTGACTTATGCCGCTTTCACGGGGCTCTCCTCCTTTGCCGTGAACTGGCAGATGCTGCTGGTTTTCCGATTCCTGGCCGCACTCGGGATCGGGGGCGAGTGGGCCGCAGGGGCGTCGCTTATCTCGGAGACCTGGCCGCGCCGCTGGCGCCCCTGGGTGAGCGCCGGCCTGCAGTCGGCTTACCAGATTGGCATCCTGCTGGCTGCACTGACGACTTTCCTCATGGCGGGCACGAATCCCCGCTGGGTCTTTCTGGTCGGGGCGGTGCCTGCCCTGCTCACCTTCTGGATACGCCGCGCTATTCCGGAACCCGCCGAATGGCATCGCGCCCAAAAGGTGGAACAGGTCAAGCCGCGCATTACGGATCTGTTTCGCGGTCCGGTCCTCCGCACCACGATTCTGACCGTTCTGGTCTGCTCTGCAGCTCTGACGACCGTCTGGGCCTTCATCTTCTGGAGTCCGCAGCAGCTGCGGGGCCTCCCAGACGTCATGCACATGCCGAAAGAGGAGCGTGAGCACTATATCAGTCTGGTTACCGTGCTCACCATGACAGTTGCGATCGGCGGCAACTTCTTCTCAGGGATGCTGGCACGCCTTCTGGGCTACCGTGCCGCCACCGCCTCGATGTTTTTCGGTGGGCTGGTTACCCTCTATATGTGCTTCCACATTCCACGCGACCATATCGGTATTCTGCCCTGGCTCTGTGC
>JAYTGR010000644.1:0-4154 GCA_043733205.1 Chthonomonadaceae bacterium | reverse complement strand
GAGCGAATGAAACAGATGTCGTCGACGCACTGTGCCACATTGGGAAAGAGGTCTGAGACTTCGATGCCGGACTTGCCGTATTTTTGGAACTTATAGGGGCTGCGCATCAGGGGGGCGTGGGCGTCGCCTCCAAAAGTTTTGACCTCCCCGACGTTTTGAAGCGCGGTGCTCATGGACTTGCCATGGTACTTGTCCAGGTCCGGCTTCGGGTCGAAGGTATCTACCTGACTGGGGCCGCCATACATAAACAGAAAGATGACCGACTTCGCTTTCGTCGGGAACATCGGAACTTTCGGTGCCAGCGGATTATAGCGGGCCTTGCCGGCGGCTTTCGTATCTGCCATGGCTTCCTGCGCCAGCATGAAACTGAGCGCCAGGCTGCCGAAACCCGTTCCAGCGCGCGCCAGAAACTCGCGCCGGGAGAGTGCGGGTCGAAAGTGTCCTTCACCACGAACGATCTTCTCGAATTTTGGGGTCATCGGTCGGTCTTTCCTTACAGGGAATGCAGGCCATAGTGAGAACGTTCCGGTCAGAGCCGCAGTCTGGACGGAAATCGTCTTATTGCATAAGACAGTCTGAAGGCAACCGTGTTACGCAAAAATTGAGATCAGGGAGCCGGAATCGAGTAAAGTGTGTCCGTTCAGAACGTAAGTTTCTTCCGGAAGCACAGAACAGATCTTTCGGCTAACGGATAGCAGGGTACAATGAGGCAGCAATCCATCTATTGCCAGGAGTGAATCAGCGGCATGAAGGCAGTCGGAGTCCACAAAAAGCTATTAAGCCTCTTTCTGGCAACGGTCACCGTTCTTACCGTCATGGGGATGTTCCTCTATCTATCGCTGCAGGATCGTGAGGCCTATAGATGGGTGACCCATACCTATGAGGTGCAGACCCGGCTGGAGACGACCCTGCTCGACGTAGAGACAGGACAGGATGCCCACGAGGACTATCGTCTCAACGATAATACAGAGGCGCGGGGCGTTTTCGTCTCTTCCTTTCAAAAAGCCTATGTCGACCTGGACGCTCTGGCACGTCTGGTGTCCGACAACTCTTCACAGACTGTCCGCATGCAGGCGCTTCGGCACGACATTCGAGTGTATGTTACGGCCCTGCAAGCCTCTGCAAAGGAGACGGCGCGTACGGCCGGGTCACCAGCCTTGGTACAGGAGTTTAGCCTGCTCGAAAAGGTGCATCGATCGGCGGACAGCATGAAGCAGGCAGAACAGGAACTGCTGGAGCAGCGTACTCGCGACAATCGAGCGTCACAGCGCCGCGTCAATGTCGCCCTCGTCTGTTTTCTTATCGTGGTCAGCCTGCTTCTCGCTTTCCTGTTTCTCGCCGTAAAGCAGGATCTGATGCAGCAGCGAGCCACGGAACGGCTGCGGCATGCGGCCGACCAGCGGGTCGTCAACATACTGGAACATATCTCCGACTCCTTTTTCGCACTGAGCCGGGACTGGGTCGTCACTTACATGAACGGACAGGCTGAACAGCTGCTGGAGAAGCCTAGGGCGGAGTTAGTCGGACAGAATCTGTGGGATGTCTATCCGGACGCGGCCGACATGGATTTTGGTCGTGCGTACCGTCGTGCCCTGCAGGAGCAGATCCCGATTCGCTTCGAAAACTACGATGAAGCGCGGTCCCGTTGGTATGAGCTGAGAGTGTATCCGAATGAAGACGGCCTCGGTATCTTTATTACGAATATCAACGAACGCAAGAAGGCGGATGACGAGCGCGATGCGCTGGCGCGACAGGAACTGATTCATAGTGCGGCGCAGCGCCGCAATAAGGAGCTGCAGGATCTGGCTCGCCGCCTGGTCGAAAAGCAGGAGGCTGAGCGCGGCCAGTTAGCGTACGAACTGCACGAAGAGGTCGGACAAGTTCTCGCTGGCCTCAAGCTTTCGCTCTCAGGGATAATGAAACAGCAGGAAACAGCACGCGAAAACCAGATTCGGATGGCGCAGGATCTTGTTACGGATCTCATGCGCCATGTGCGTGCCCTTGCCCTTGACCTGCGCCCAGGCGTCCTCGACGACCTTGGCCTGATGCCGGCGCTGGAGTGGTACTGCCGGCACTATACCGAGCAGACGGAAGTAACCGTCGATTTCGCAGCGGCTGGGCTGGATTCGCGTCTGGACGGGACTGTAGAGACGACGGCCTACCGCATCGTGCAGGAGGCGCTGGCGAATGTCGCCCATCACTCCGAAGTCAAAGCCGTAGAAGTGCGGCTGGCGCTTCAGGACGAACGCCTGACCATCCGGATCACAGATCGTGGTGTCGGTCTCTCTTTGCAGAACGCAGGCTGTTTCTGCGATCATGCCAGTCTGACCGGAATGCAGGAGCGCGCAATACTGATCGGAGGCACATTCGATATAACGACGGGGCCAGGGCAGGGGACGACCGTCGCAGCCAGTCTGCCCATTCATCCCATCTACACCTCAATGGAAACCTGATTGCTGGATACTGCTGGACAAGGAGGACACCGTCCATTGGCCGTACGTTATACTGTTGCAATCCGTGAGATGCCTGCGGAGGAGCGGCCCCGTGAGCGCCTCAGCAAACACGGCCCGTCGGTCTGCACGACCGCAGAGCTTCTCGCTATTCTGATCCGCACTGGGACGACCGAACGTTCCGCGCTGGGACTCGGCGAGCAGCTGCTAAGCCATTTTCACGGACTGCGTGCGGTGGCCAACGCTTCGATAGAACAGCTGAGCGCCGTCAAAGGGGTGGGCGAAGTCAAAGCGATTCAGATCGCAGCGGCCATAGAACTGGGCAAACGCAATGCGGTTCTGAACGAAGAGGAAAAGCCTGTGATTCGCTCGCCACAGGATGTCTCGAATCTGCTGATGCCGGAACTGCGGGATGCGAAGAAAGAACATCTGAAATCGCTGCTGTTGAACACGAAAAATCAAGTCCTTAGAATTCATACGGTTTCCATCGGCATTCTCGACAGCAGCCTTGTCCATCCCCGTGAAGTCTTCAAAGACGCCATTATCGCGAGCGCTGCGGCCATTATCGTCGCCCACAACCATCCCAGCGGAGACCCGACCCCCAGCGCCGAAGACCGCCGCATCACCCAGCGGCTGGCCGAAGCCGGTCAAATTCTCGGGATAGAACTCCTGGATCATGTGATCCTGGGCGACAATCGCTTCGTCTCCCTAAAAGAGCGCGGACTCCTGTAGGCACCTGCGCCGGTGCAAAACTCAAAACTCAAGAAAGGGTTTCGTCTCAGAAAGATGATGCCAAAACCTCCTCTGCGTTCTGCTTTCACACTGATCGAACTGCTCATCGTCATTGCGATTATCGCTGTTCTCGCCGCCATTCTCTTTCCTGTCTTCGCCCAGGCGCGGGAGCAGGCTCGGAAAACGACCTGCCTCTCCAATCTGCGACAGATCGGAACGGCCTTCCATCTCTACACCCAGGATTACGACGAGGGTTTCCCCAACACGGGCGATCCGTACCTGTATGCGGGGCGGCACTGGCGGTGGCCTGTGATGCCCTATCTGGCGGCGGGACAGCGTCAGGCGGCACAGAGTTTCAATGCCATGAACGGCGGCAGCAGTCCGTCCATTCTCATTTGCCCTTCGGACACCGTTTCGGGTGCCGCCTTCGACGCCACCTCTTACCTCTATCCAGCCTGCTTCTATCATTCTGCCGATCAAATAAACAGCATGCACTTCGGGGATCTGCTGGCCAGTCCACCGACGCTTACGACCGTCACCCAGTCGGAAGCCTCCGTGGCCTTCCCAAGCGCTAAAGTCCTGGTGGCAGAATGGCTGAACAGCCATCAGCCTGGTCGTTCCGGACGAATTGGGTTCTGGGGGAGCGGCTACTCGCCTCCGCACTCTCCGGGCGCAGATCGATGGCAGGGTGCACGAAACTATGTGATGGCAGACGGGCATGTTCGTTGCGTGCAGGCGCACAGCATAACGCCCTCGATCGACGACTGTCCCGATCCGGATCTCACCCCGAACGGTCTCTCAGGGCGGGATCTCCAATGAGCCGTTCGGATCTCGCGCAGATCCATACAAAGGGGTTTTGTTAAGGAGAAAGCAGCAGGATCCGCCCATTCTTTAGGCGGCGCGCCAAAAGGTAAGGACGCAGCCTCCCGCGATGATGAGCGCACCGCCGAGAAGGGTAGGGGCGTGAAGCTT
>JAYTGR010000643.1:0-1345 GCA_043733205.1 Chthonomonadaceae bacterium | reverse complement strand
GAGCGCGCGGCCTGGACCGAGGGACCGATTCCGCTGGAACTCGCGACACGCGGCTTCCACAGCGTCACGCTCTCCCTGAAGAACAGCTCCCGCACTGCCAAACTGCTGACCGAGACGCTGGGCTTCCAGCTGCTGCGGGAGGAAGGGAATCGCGCCCGTTATGCCGCCGGAGAGCATGGGACCGCGCGAACTGTGGACATTCTCACCCTGCCTGACATGCCCGAGGGCGGCGTGGGAGTCGGCAGCGTACACCATGTCGCGTGGAGGACGCCGACGGACGAACAGCAGGCGGCCTGGCAGGAGACGCTGCTGCAACAGCGGTATCAGGTGTCGCCTGTCATGGACCGGCAGTATTTCCACTCCATCTACTTCCGCGAACCGGGCGGTGTGCTGCTCGAGATCGCCACAGACCAGCCCGGTTTTACCGCCGATGAGCCGCTGGAGAGCCTCGGCACCCGACTCTGCCTGCCCGAATGGCTCGAGCCGACTCGCGACAAAATCCAGAAGCGCCTGCTGAAACTGACGCTGCCGAAAACAGCGAAGGAGACCGAATAATGTCGGACACAAGGGGGAACACCACGGATTTCGTGCATCGATTTATCCCCGCTTCCAAACCGGAAGCGGCTCCGACCCTGCTGCTGCTGCACGGCACGGGAGGCGATGAGACCGACCTGATCCCGCTCGGGCAGGCGCTCCTGCCGGAGGCAAATAGGCTCAGCCTGCGCGGGAAGGTGCTGGAGCAGGGCATGCCGCGCTTCTTTCGGCGGCTGGCGGAGGGAGTGTTCGATCAGGCCGATCTGGAGTTCCGCACCGCAGAGCTGGCAGACTTCCTTACTGCAGCGGCGGTCCGTTACGGCTTCGACCCGCATCAGGTCATCGCGGTTGGCTACTCGAACGGCGCCAACATCGCGGGCAGCCTGCTGCTGCGGCAGCCGCAGAAGCTGGCGGCATCCGTGCTCCTGCACCCCATGGTGCCGTTCGTACCGGAGACACTGCCCGATCTGACCGGCAAAGCGATCTTTATCGGCGCAGGCCGGAACGACCCTATCGTGCCCGTCGCGAATACCGAGGCATTGGCCGCGCTTCTGGAGAAAGCTGGCGCAGAGGTGGCCACGCACTGGCATCAAGGCGGCCACTCGCTGACCCAGGAGGAGGTGCAGGCAGCGCAAGTCTGGCTGCAGCAAAGACGACTGGCCTGATTATTTTCGGGAATCCTCGGTATCAGGGGGCAAGGACTACGCGCTACGGATCGTGATGCTGAACCTCCGGGGAAAGAGGCACATGCGGCCGTGATCCGTCTCTTTAACCACGCCACCGAACCTTATTTCCGTGCTGGGCACTCTAG
>JAYTGR010000642.1:0-1347 GCA_043733205.1 Chthonomonadaceae bacterium | reverse complement strand
GCAAAGTTTCCTCGGCCTGACGGCGGGAACGGCGCACCACAATGGGTTCTGGGAGGGGAAGACCGACTATGCGTTCGCGCTGCGCCCGAGCGGGCGGATACGAGCGATCATGCTGTTCGCCCGGTTTACGGACGCCAAAGTCGAGGAGGCTCCGAAAGACTTGTACGCGCGCCTCGCGCCGGAAGGCATGGCTTTCTTCACACGCGCCTCTTACGGGAAGGTGACGCTGCAGATCGATTCCGTACCGCGCTGGATTGCCATGGATCATCCCTCGACCTGGCCGGACTACAGCGCGAAAATGTTTGGAACTCAGAAAATTTACCTGGAGGAGGCCATTCGCAAGGCGGCAAAAGAGGTCGATTTCAAACCTTACGACATCGTCTATGTAGTCGGTTCCCAGGGGCCGGGTATGCCCAATTCTCCCACCTGGGGGGCGGCGGAGGGCGACGGTATCGTGATCCGTGGCAAAGAGATACGCCACGCAGTCACCTTCGGAAACGACTGCCGAATCGACCGCTGGGGCTGGCAGACGCTTTGCCATGAGACCGGCCATGTGTTCGGCCTGCCGGATCTCTATAGCTTCGACTACTCTCAGCCCTACAAAGGCATCCAGAAGTACGTGGGATTCTGGGATACGATGGGTTATCAGGCGCTGGGCTCCGAGTACCTCGCCTGGCAGAAACGCAAACTGGAGTGGCTGGCCGACAGCGACTTCGTCATCGTCCAGAGCGGCTCCGTCGAAGCTGTGATCGCACCGATCTATGAGAAAGACGGTAAAAAAGCGGTGGTTGTTCCTATCAGCGCGACCGAAGCCTATGTGGCCGAAGTCCGCAGTCGGGACGGGCAGGTGGAGTCCGAAACCGGGGTGCTGCTCTATCGGGTCAACCTGGCGGCGAAAGGCGAAGGTCACCTCCGCGTGATCCCCGCCGCTCCCGACGACAACGACCCGGCAATGGAACGCCGCTTCGTCACCCTCTACAACGCCCTCTACTCCGACGGCATCGCAGCAGACGATAAAGACGCCCATGTGCGCATCGAAATCCTCGGGCGCATAGGCAAATCCTTCCGCCTGCGTGTCACCCGCTAGCGCCTTCAGCCGTTCCGCAAAGTTCTCTGCAGCCGCTGACGGCTATCCCGCAGAAAGGATTGACAGATCGCGCTTATTCCGGCGGCAGTGGGACAGCCAGCGGATTGCCGGACACCCGTAGTTTCGTGAGATTAGCGAGCTGGCCTATCTCCTCCGGCAATTCCGTCAAAAGATTGTTGGAGACATCCAGTTCTGTAAGGTCGGTAAGGTGTGCAATCGTATCGGGCAAGCGGACCAGTTCCAGCGACGACAGATCGAGA
>JAYTGR010000641.1:0-4171 GCA_043733205.1 Chthonomonadaceae bacterium | reverse complement strand
AGCAGACGGGCGAAAGCCGCCTCTGGGCCGAACTGCTGCGGCCGCTGACGCCGGAGACCGAGATCCTGGCATCCTTCGGCCCGTCGAACGGCTGGCTGGATGGCGGCGCTGCGGCCACCCGCCACCG
Organism: Chthonomonadaceae bacterium; assembly: GCA_043733205.1. Classification (GTDB taxonomy): domain Bacteria; phylum Armatimonadota; class Chthonomonadetes; order Chthonomonadales; family Chthonomonadaceae; genus JANXLO01. The sequence goes on along the minus strand of JAYTGR010000641.1, from coordinate 4,044 downwards.
GGTCGGCGAGCGGGGCGGACAGGTCTTCATGGTCGGAGGCTGGCTCGACAGTGCGCTGCTGGAATCGCTGACCGGCTGGCTGCTCCAGGAGACAGGCGTCACCCCGATTTTTGCAGGTGCGCCGGAAGGAGTGGAGGTCGCGCGCCGGGCCGGTGCGAACGGCAGTGCGGTCACACTCGTTATCAATCATAATCGGCAGGAGACCACACTGGTGTTCCCTGGCTCCCCGCCGCCCCGGAAGGATCTGCTCACCGGGGAAGAGTTCGGTGAGAATGTCACACTGCCAGGATACGGTGTGCGCGTCTTCGCAGAAGAGTGAGGAGGTGACGAGATGTTTACAGGACTGGTGGAAGAGACCGGACGGGTCATTGCAGTTCAGCTGGAAGAGAGATCGGCGAAGCTGACGGTCAGTGCGCCGATGGTGCATCAGGGCCTCAAGCTGGGCGACAGCGTCGCTGTCAACGGCTGCTGCCTGACCGTGATCGGGCAGGACGGCGATCGTCTGACCTTCGACGCTGTGCCGGAGACGCTGATCCGCACGAATCTGGGCGCGCTGTGTCCGGGCGAGCGTGTCAATCTCGAACGTTCGCTGGAGGTAGGCGCGCGGCTCGGCGGTCATTTCGTGCAGGGGCATATCGATGGGGTAGGGACCGTGCTGGCGCTGACTCTGGACGAGAATGCGGTCGTCATGGAGATCGGAATGCCGACTCCGCTCCGCCGTTACTTTGTCGAGAAGGGATCGGTAGCGGTCGATGGCGTCAGCCTGACGGTAGCCTCGACACTGCCGACCTCCTTTACGGTCTGGACTATTCCCCACACCCGCGCCGTTACGACCCTCGGCGACCGCGAAATCGGGGACCGCGTGAATCTGGAGTGCGACCTGCTGGGCAAATATATCGAGCGGCTGCTGGCCGAGCGCGAAGGTATAAATTCGGCCGCCTGAGCCTCGCCCTTTACAAAGAGGCGGGAAAAGCCCTGCCGAATCGAATGAACCGGAGCATCACTGCTCCGGTTCGTCTGTTTCCTATATGCCGTTTCAATCCGGAATTTTCAGGCTTCCAGATCGTCTTCGACGATATCTTCTGCTTCGACCTCGACTTCGGCCTCGTCGAAATCTTCCCCGGCTTCGTCCAGTGCGACCGAGTCGATCAGCTTCAGGGGATCGGTATCGTTGGAGGCGTTGAAACTGCGGCGAAGGGGCTCAATATCGCCCAGACCCACCGCATTGGGGTTTTTCTGGCGGGCCTCGTCGCTGACGAATTTGACCTTGCCCTCCGGGTTATGCTCTTTCGAGTAGGTAAACTCCGCCATCCACAGCGGAATTTTGACAATGGGTTTGCCCGTATCCGCGCAAACGACTTCTCTCACTTCCAAATCCGGCTTACGCATTTATCGCTTCTCTCCTGCAATGTCCGTCCTGCTTGGGCGGGAACCATGCTGTTCATCTGGCAGGGATACGGCTCTTCCAAGAGCCGCTCCTGGCGCGTTCGTATCGTTATGCAGCCGTTCGGCCGACGTTCGCAGAAATCTCTCGTACGCCGATTTCAACTAAGGTTCGAACCGTCTGCAGCTGTTCGCTTAGTGGGTGCCGACTTCGGTCTCGGCTGGCGCGGCGGGTGTCGGGCGGGGCGGGGCCACGGGCGCGGGGGGCGCATTTTTCAGGGAGACATATCCGTTGACCAGCATCATCACACCCGCGCCGAGATAGAACAGCGAAGTGTACGGTGTCTGGTCCTGGCCGGGCTCGTATAGAAACCGACCTCCTGTGGCAAAGCCGAGGATACTGACGCCGATCAGCGCGATTCCGATCAGCACGAACATATTCAGAAAACGCAGCATAGCGAGTCCTTCCCGAGGAAGTAGTGCCCAAATCCGGGCTTCCACTTAGTATACCTCAATTTCGGGCTCCAGGTTTCTTAAAGGCAGGAACGGCGCGCAGAATGAACTTCCGCACCTGGAAACGGCAAGCCTTGCTGCAGGAGGCGGAGGTTTCTAAGGTCAGAGACCCATACGCGCCGCCAGGAACTGCGCCGAGCGCTTAAGCTCCTCTATGCCGTTCACTCCGTCCTCGATGGAGATCCACCCATCGAAGCCGACTGAGGCCAGAATGGCGAAGATAGCGTCGTAGTCGATGACTCCGGTGCCGACTTCTCCGTGAATCAACTGCGAATAGTCCGTAATGCCCTCCGGCCCGATCTCTGCGCCCGGCTTGGGACGGCGGTCGGAGGCATGCAGGGTCACCACGCGGTGCTTAACCCGCTCCAGTAGTAGGAGCGGGTCTTCGTTTGCCAGGAGGGTGTTCGAGGGGTCGAAGTTGACGCCGAACCAGGGACTGTCGATCCGTTCCACGATCGCGCAGAAAATGTCCATCTTCTGTGCGAACTCAGGGAACTGCCAGTAGTTGTCCTTGAAATGGTTCTCCATGATCAGGACGACATTATGGTCGGCGGCGAAAGGCAGCAGCTCCGTGATGCACTCCACGACCCACTCTATGCCCTGATCGCGACTCACCTCTGGACGCCGCTGTCCGGACAGAACCCGGCAGTACCCTGCGCCGAGTGCGGCGGCGGCGGCAATCATCCCGCGTTGCTTCTGCATTTCTGCCTGCCGGTGGGCCGGGTCAGGCGAAGTGAAGTCCGGTGAGGCACAGAACATGGGGCAGGCGAATCCCGCTTCGGTATGCGCTGTCCGAACCTCCGCAAGATAGGATGGCTCGAAGTTCGCCAACGCGCCATAGTACATCTCCAGACCGGTAACACCGACGGAAGGCAGAGCCTCGTAAGCCAGGGCAATCCAGTCGAAGACAGTCATGGTACGATCCACGCAGAGGGCGTCCATATAGCATTTTGGAAAAGCGGCAAGCTTCAAGCGGTTAACTCCCTCGTTCGCTCCAGCTGACTTCGTGAATCTCAAGGCTTGTAAGAAGATCGATGCTCTATTCGTGGTAGGTGCCTGGAAGTCCTTCGGAAATCGGCAGGAGGAAGGGGCAGGAAAATCCGCAGGACGGCTGCTCCCGACAAAGCATGGAAAGGACTATGTCAGGCTGAGAGGTCCGGTCTCCGAGAGGCCCTTTCCAAACAGCGCTTTTGCGAAGGTGAAAGCGCTGCCCGCGTCCATCTCCTGGAAGGGGTGAACCATAATGTGCATTGCGAGAGCGGGCTGCCAGCCCAGATCCTGCTCGTAGTGAACGCCTTCCAGCAGCTTTGCGCCTAAACGCCGATACCATTCGATGCGCCGCCTGGCAAAGCTGGCAGCCTCTGCGGAGAAGAGGGCGGTCTCTTCAACTGTCTCCACCTCGAACAGGAGCGCCGGACTGCCTGCGCGTTCCGCCCTCCCCAGGATCTCTCGGTAGAGGCGGGCGCCGATCCCTTTCCCTCGCGCGTCCTGCCGGGCAGCCAGGTACCAGAGGTACGCTGCGGTGGCAGCATCCCCTTCCTCGCAGTAAGCCATCGCGACGACAGTTTCGTTTTCGAGCAGGACGAGCAGGCGTCCGCCTGTGTCCGGATTGGCCTCCTTTTTCCGGAGCAGGGCGATCCACCAGGAGAAGCGCATCTGTTCCGCGAGCGGAAAACTCTCCTGGTAGATGTCCATAAACGCCGAAAAGCAGGGGTCGTACAGAGATGTGATTTCGTGGATATGTGAGCTCAATTTTACTCCGTGTATTCGCAGGTGCAGTCCGGGAAGGACAACAGGGGCGGGTTCGCGAAAATAGGGCCGAAATGCCTATGTGTCCAGAAGGAGCCAGCCCATTGCGTGTTTTAATGTTATCGTGGGAGTACCCACCGAAGATCGTCGGCGGTATCGCTCGTCATGTCGAAGACCTGTCCGAAGCGCTGGCGAAACAGAAGGACATGGAAGTCCATGTCGTTACCTGTGATTTTCCCGGCGCGGCCGCCGAGGAGACCGTCAACGGGGTCCATATCCACCGGGTCGCGCCTTACGATGCGCCGGGCGGTTACAACGATTTCGTGCATTGGGTCCATCAGCTGAACGCCGCCATGCGGGACCGCGCACACGGCTTGCTGACGGAGTGGACGACGCCCA
>JAYTGR010000640.1:0-4175 GCA_043733205.1 Chthonomonadaceae bacterium | reverse complement strand
TGCGGGGCGCCTTCATCTTCGAAAGTATTCTCTACCTCGAACTGCGCTATACGCCCTACTACCGCACCGATTCGAACCTGTCCGAATCGGAACGCATTCACCAGATGCGCGAAGTGGTACGCATCATTCGGGATGCGAGCCATCAGGAGGAGTATCCACTCCGCCTCCGCCAGATCCTCTGTATGCACAGCCGACTGCCCCTGCATATCAATCGGGCGATCATCGACCTCGCAGCCTCGGAAGCGGACAGCGTGTGCGGCATAGACCTCAGCGGGCCAGATCCGCTCTATCGGGACCAGCTCGACGATCTCATTGGCCTGTTTCAGTACGCGCGCGCTTCCGGTCTCAAGACGACATGCCATCTGTTCGAGACCCAAAACGGCATCTATCCTGAACTGCTGCCTCACCTCGACAGGATCGGACACGGCATTCAGATCCCCCTGCAGCGGCCCGACCTCCTCCCTCTCATCGCCGAACGCGGCCAGTGCCTCGAAGTCTGCCCTACCTCTTACCTCAAAACAGGCACACTGGGAGATCTTTCGACGCTGCGCACCGTCTTCAACCGCTGTGAAAAGGCAGGAGTGGACATCGCCATCTGCACCGACAATCCCGGCCTGCACAACGTCCGTCTGCCGTTCGAATACGAGAACCTGCTCTCGCAGGATATCATCGACTTCTCGACCCTGCGCCGGTGCCAGGACGCGGCTTTCCAGCACGCCTTCGCCTGGCCGCACAAAGATCCGCCCGACTATCTGCTTCACGCCATCGCCGAACCGGACGCTTTCGCACCGCACATCCCCTAAACACCTCGTTTTGCCGGCAAACGAGGTAAACTTTCCGCACCGAGAGCCTCGTGCAGTAATTGCACGATACATCATCGTACACTAATATATACCCACTGCCTTGCTGAAGGAGAGAGTATGCGCATCTATCGTCGTCCCCGTGGGTTTCTGGCTGCCGCCTGCGCCGCAGTCAGCATGTCGCTCCTCGGATGCGGCCGTCCCGAATCCAACACTGCCGCGCCCGGCACTTCGGGTTCGGACAAGACCGTCACTGCGGAGACGCCGAAGTCAGCCCCGAACACTGCACCCTTTGTGCCTCCGGCCGGGACTTTCAAGGCTGCGCTGGTCATGTCCGGTTCGACTTCCGACAACGGCTGGAACGCCGGTGCATACAAGGCGTTTCAGGCGGTAAAGACGGACCTCAAACTCGGTAAGGACGATGCTGCCTACATCGACAAGCAGATAGCCGCCGGGGATCAGGAGAAAAGCCTGCGCGCATTTGCCACGAAGAAGTACGCGCTGGTGTTCGGCCACGGTTCAGAATATGAGGCCATGGCCCTTAAGATGGAAGCCGATTTCCCGCAGACACTGTTCGTGATCTCTTCAGGGAGGCAGGTCGGCAAAAATACGATGCCGATCGTTTTTCAGCTTGAGGATGCGGCTTACATGGAAGGCATGGTCGCGGCTGCCATGAGCAAAACCGGTAAAATCGCGTCGGTCGGCGCGGAAGAGAGCGTCCCGCTCAAGAGCATCTTCAAGGCGTTTGAAGAGGGTGCGAAGGCGTACAAGAATAATATTACAGTGCTTCCCCCAGTATATACAGGCAGCTGGGACGATGTCGGTAAGGCGAAACAGGCGACTCTTGCGCTGCTCGATCAGGGCGCGGATGTCATTATGCAGGATGTCGATTCCGCCGCCCAAGGCGTTTTCAGCGCCGTGCAGGAGCGCGCCAAGACCGGTAAAGCCGTCTATGCACTCGGCACGAACAGCGATCAGAACGCCAATGCGCCCGATGTGATTCTGGCCAGCGCACCCATCTATTCCGACAAGGCGTTTGTGGCTATCGCAAAAGCGGCCAAAGCAGGCACACTGATACCGGGCAACACTCCGTACGGCATGAAAGAAGGCGTGGTCGATTTTATCCTGAACCCAAAACTCAAGAACCAACTGCCTCAGGGACTTAGCAAGTCGCTGGACGAGGCGAGGCAGAGAATTGTATCGGGAGACTTCCATGTACCGAAAGATTAGCAGTAATGCTGTCTGAAGTCGATAGCGAACTGCGTGGGGCAGTTTCCTTGTCCAGCACCTCCGCGCCTTGTCCCCGCCTCCTTATGCGCGCCGTCCGAAAAAGGTATGACACGACGCTGGCCCTCGATCACGTCGATTTCGAGGCACGGGCCGGGGAGGTTCACGCACTGCTGGGCGAAAACGGAGCCGGAAAATCGACCCTCATGCAGATCCTGGCGGGGCTTACGCAGCCGGATGCGGGCGAAATTCATATTGAAGGAGTGCGGACTGCGATCTCCACTCCCCGTGAAGCGCGCCGCCTTGGGATCGCGATGGTCCATCAGCACTTCACGCTGGTTCCCGCATTCACCGTGGCGGAAAACCTGGCGCTCGACACGCCTGCAAAACGCCGCCCGGGCATAAGGCCTTATCGTGCCGCCGAGGCAGCGATGCCTGCCCTGGAATGCGCGCGATCGCTGGGCTGGGAACTGCCCTCTAGTACGCGGGTATCGGAACTCTCGGTCGGGATTCAGCAGCGTGTCGAGATCGTGAAAGCCCTGGCGACGGATGCGCGACTGCTTATTTTCGACGAGCCGACAGCGGTGCTCTCGCGCAGCGAAATCGAAGAGCTGTTCGCAGTGATTCGCCGGCTTCGGGACGCCGGAAGGACCATTCTGCTGATCGCACACAAGCTGGCGGAGATCCTGGCGGTTGCGGATCGGGTGACGGTCCTGCGTCGTGGACAGCGCGTCGCCTCCGTTCCTGTCAGTCAGACAGACGCAGAACAGCTTGCCGCCTGGATGATCGGTCCGGTGCAGAGCGCTGATTCTAAGGATACTCTGCCCGTGGCTGTCTCCGCGCCGACGCATTCTGTCCACGCTCCTGCCCTGCAGGGTGAAGGCATTCGGGTACAGGGCGACAGGGGAGAACAGGTGTTACGGGATCTTTCGATTGCCGTCTCGCGTGGGGAGATCTTCGGCATCGGAGGAGTAGATGGCAGCGGCCAGACCGAACTCGCTGAAGCCCTGACCGGTCTGCGGCCCCTGGAGGCCAAGACGATTACCTGGGAAAACCGGCCTTTCCAGCCTGGAACTGAGCCCCGCATAGGCAGCATCCCGCAGGACAGACGGCGCATCGGCCTCGCGATAACGATGACGGTCGCAGACAATCTGCTGTTCGATGCGGTGCGCGAACCGGAGTTTCACGCCGGGCCGTTCCTGCGCCGCCGCGCCCTGGCTGCCCTGGCACAGACAATGATAGCCGACTTCGATATTCGCACCTCCGGGCCGAATCTGCCGGCCTCGTCGCTTTCGGGCGGCAACCAACAGAAGATCGTCGTGGCCCGTGCCCTGCGCGGACAGCCGGACCTGATCGTCGCGATGAACCCGACCCGCGGCCTGGACATCGGCGCGACCCGGTTTGTGCATGCCCAACTCCGGCAGGCCCGCGATCGAGGCGCGGCGGTCGTGCTGATCACTACCGATATCGATGAGTTGGCGGCGCTCTCGGACCGCGCGGCCATTCTCTCGGACGGACGCCTGACGGCCATCGATCTGCGCAACGCCGACGAAACACAGCTGGGACTTCTGCTCGGCGGTGTGCCGCACTGAACGGCCTCGGCGGCGGAACCGGGCGTTTGAACACGCAGCCTGTCCCGACAACGGATGCGGCGCTTCCGCCCCTCGCCGTTCGTGCGGGGCGCGGCCTGCTGCAAACCGGCGCTTACACTCTGGGTTTCCTGTTTCTGCTCTGCCTGATTTTTTTGGTGCTTCACATTCCGCCTTTGGCAGCCTTACGCTCCGTCTGGGCGGGCGCGTTCGGAGACGCACAGAACGGGCATCTGGCGGCGCTCTCCAACACGCTGATCGAGACGACGCCGCTCGTGCTCACCGGTCTCGGCGTCGCGGTCGCGTGGCGGGCAGGCCTGTTCAGCATCGGCGGAGAGGGTCAGCTGCTCATGGGCGCGCTGGCAGCGACTGCCCTGGCAAAATACGGTGCGAAGCTGCCCGCTCCGCTGCTGACGCTGCTGATGCTGGCGGCGGCGGTGCTGGCCGGGGCATGCTGGGGGGCGCTCGCTGCCTGGCTGCGGGTGCGGCGCAATGTGCAGGAAGTCATCAGCACGATTATGCTGAACTATGTCGCGAAGTATGTGGTCAGCTGGCTGAC